>JBJKRW010000062.1:0-3603 GCA_046704445.1 Microgenomates group bacterium | reverse complement strand
GATTGACGGTTCTCCCAATGCGACGTATAAAAACCGGTCAATTCCCGGAGCAATGCCGCCGTGCGGGGGGACGCCGAACGAAAACGCGGTAAGCATATGGTCAAACTGTTTTTTTTGCTCGGCGGTGAACCCGATAAGATCGAATATTTTTTGCTGTATTTCGGGTTGATGGATCCGGATGCTTCCTCCTCCGACCTCAAAACCGTTCAGTACGAGGTCATGCTGGAGTCCCCGGACTTTCATGGGTGCAGAATCAAGCAGGGGAATGTCGTCGGGATGAGGAGAAGTAAACATGTGATGGGAAGGTGCAAACTTCGCCTTGCCCGAGCCGTAAAAAAAGTCTTCATCTGTTTGTTCGGTAAACAAAGGGAAATCAACGGTCCAGGAGAAAGCAAGTTCATGGGGATCTTTTTTATTCTTTCGAAGATCCGGTTTGTCGGTGCCGTATTTTTCCTTGACTAACTTATGGGGCAGCCTGGGCCAAGGTTTGGCAGTAATATGTTTTTCGGGAAAAAAAGTCTCCACGATTTTGTTAAACATGTCTTCGACAAGGACAAGAATATCGTTTTGATCCACAAAAGACATTTCCATATCAAGCTGTGTGAATTCTCCATACGCTCTGTCCGCGCGGGGGTCTTCATCCCTGAAGCAACGGGCAAACTGGAAATAACGTTCGATGCCGGCAACCATGAGAAGTTGTTTATATTGCTGCGGAGATTGAGGAAGGGCATAGAATTTGCCCTTCTGCAGTCTGGACGGAACAAGAAAGTCCCGCGCGCCTTCGGGAGTAGTCTTGGTAAGAACGGGCGTTTCGATTTCCAGAAAATCTTTTTTTGTCAAATAATTCCTCACGAAGGTCATAACCTGTGATTTTAGGGTAAGATTCCTGATCATGCGGGGTCTCCGGATATCCAGATAGCGGTATTTTAACCGGACGTCTTCGTCGATTTCGTATCCGTCCGACTGGATGGGAAGGGGAATGGCTTTTGATTTGGAAATAATATCCAGCTCTTTTGCCTCAATCTCTATGGTCCCCGTTTCGAGTTTCGGATTGATGAGATTTTGGGGTCTGTGTTTCACCAGACCTTTTACGCGGATGACGTCTTCGGACGACAGGGTTTTAAACCGCTCGTCTCCTACGACCTGTACGAGTCCGGTACGGTCACGCAGATCCACGAACACAATTTTTTTATGATCTCTTTTTGAATCAACCCATCCGAATAATTCGATCTCTTTTCCTGTTTTCGAAACCGTATCCCTGACAAATAAGTTTTTCATACGAAATATTATAGCAATCATAACACAAAACTGGTATTGCGTGTGATACAGAAAATATTGTTGTATTCTGTCCGATATTTGATATACTATAACTTATAGTTTTTAAGATCGACAGATATCTATATGAAAAAAAGCATTATCAGATTTACAACACGGAATCATAGGTTTTTCACCATTATCTCCCTTGTCCTTATTGTCAGGGACGGAGGCGAGGTGGTTGAAAAACAAACCTGAGAAAGCAGTTTTAAGTTTACAACCACCCGCCGGAAGGCGGGATTTTTTATGGAAACCTGTTCTTTATGGAGAGATGCGGCAGAATTCCCAAATGTATCAAAAAAGAGAATATTACCTTTTGAAAATCAAACGGCAATGGTCAAAGTGGCAGAGGCGTTAGGTCTTTACCGCGTGCCTTTACAGGTGAGGGATACGGAAGCGGGGAAAGTGGTGGCGGTACAAGCACCTTGTTGTGAGTTGCCGGCGCTTAGAGTTCATAGGTCCGATGAAGAAATAGGTGAATTAGTCCGTGAATTTGGTATAAAAATAGCGTATATGTTGAACGCTTCAACGCCGTTAAGCGAGGCTGATAATTTTGCATTGGATGCAGTTGTGGCCGCTTCAATGATCAGAAGAAAAAACCATAAGGCTCACATGATACTTCCGCCGAGCATAAAATTCGGCGTAGGCAAAACCGATAACCTTTTCGGAGAAATTGACCCAGGAATATTTTTTGCCGGACGTCTTTGGGTGCCCCCCAGTTCGCACGAGCTTGCATCACCCGACGATCCAAGGGCAATAACGTTTCGTTACAAAATGATGCTGCCCGGACACAGGGATTGGACAAGGCGCAGGGTGTACTATTCAAAATGGTAAAGTTTTCCCTGAACGGTTTGTGAATGATTCCAGTTATTTACTTCGGGCGAATAGACGAACCTAAGATGCTGTCCTCTTGAAAGTCCGGAAAACTTTTCCGCTTTATTGTATGCCAACAGGTCCATTGTATGATGTTTTCCGTCATGAACTGTTAATTTGAGATGGGTTTGCTTGCGGCCCAAAATTTTTGCAGCCTCGAGTTCACCTTCACTGAAAAACACAGGGTGAGGATTACCGATTCCGAAAGGTTGGAGAATATCGAGATTTTTTACCAGGGAGACGTTGATTTTTGAAAGCGGTATTTTTATATCCGCCTCAATAACCGGTTCAAGATCATCTTTTTTTATCAGGCGGCCCGCTTTTTTGTGGGCTTCATCGATAAATACTGAGAGGTTTTGTTGCGTGATGGTAAATCCAGCGGCTCCTCTGTGTCCTCCGACGTCCACGAGATATTGTTTTAATTTTCTGAGAAAATCCGTAATATGAAATGACGGAATCGATCTCGCCGATCCCTTGTAAAATCCGTTAGATTTCGTCACAACGATTGTCGGACGATAATATTTCTCAGTAATCTTGGATGCAATTAGTCCTATAATTCCCTCATGCCAGCTATCTGATTTTAAAATAATAAGTTTCGGAATATCTTTCAGGTTATTTGTCTGCTTATTCAATTGATTGAGTGCCTGTGCAACCGATTCTTCAACTAAGTCCTGGCGCTGTGTATTCATATTCCCGACTTTGTGTGCCAGTACTTCCGCCTTATGTATATCAGTTGTGCACAGCAGCCGTAATGCATCAATGGCATGTTCAAGTCTGCCGACCGCATTGATCCGTGGAGCGATGATAAACCCTATTTCATAGGGCGTTATTTTCTTGTGTTCTATTCCGGCCTGTTTGAGTAGTGCCCGCAGACCCGGCCGTTTGGTGTCGGGAAAAGCTTTGAGTCCATAGGTTACCACACTTCGTGATGCGCCGAGTAATGGAACAAGATCCGCTATCGTACCGATCGAGGCAAGCGAAAGATAATCGGATGAAAAATGGTTTTCAAGCGTTTTTTTGTTTTTGCAGCCTGACCTGAAATGCTCATATATCGTTTTGGAGAAAAAGTATGAAACTCCCGAGCCCGAAAGTTCGGGAATATGAAAAATCGCAAGAGCGTCATCGGGCGTCTTTTCCGGCTTAAGGTGGTGATCGGTGATAATAATGGGAATTCCCAAAGATTTCGCATATCTTACCTTTTCTTTGGCGGTAATGCCGTGATCCACGCTGATAATAAGCGCGGGGTTATAGAGTCTTTTGACCGAATCAATTCCTTTTATGGAAAATCCGTACCCTTCGAGTTTTCTGTGCGGAACATAGGGCATGACTTTGAACCCCAAGAGATGCAGCGTTTCCCATAAGATTGCTCCGCCGGTGATGCCGTCGGCGTCATAATCCGTATATACCACGATCATT
>JBJKRW010000061.1:0-7946 GCA_046704445.1 Microgenomates group bacterium | reverse complement strand
TATGGGCTCTTGGTCAGCTGGGCGATAACCGAGCAACTCAAGTTCTCCGACGATATTATACCGGCACTATTCCGTCGAAAGAACCGTGGGACAAAGTACTCAGCCAGTATGAACTGAAGAAAGCAATCCGTCTTGCCGAGGGCGGACTGAACATAACTCATTTTATCTGGAAATACACCGACATATAGTGTGGATGTGTGTATTGCCTGATATATAATAATTAAATGAATATAGGAAGTGTACCGGTTGTCAAGCATGATGAAAGAGGGTTTATTTACCGGACGGGCTCCGTAAATTATATATCAAGAAAAAAAGGGACGGTATCCGCAAATCATACGCATCCGGAACCGGAAACGATTTTTCTTGTTGAGGGAAAAGGAGAGTTAACGGTTGGACATGAAAAACAGATTATAGAAGCTCCGGTAAAGGTGACCATTCGGGCACACGAATATCATAAATTGGTTGCATTGACCGATATCCGACTTATCAGGGCATAATGGAAAGAAATCTTAGTTTCAAAATTCCCTCAAATTTTAAACGAGGATTACTCTACGGTTTGTTAGTGGCAAGCTATCGGGACCTACTGAATGATCCGAATCTGCCTAGAATACATCATCTGTTAAAAGACTGGAGAAGATTTGATTATGAAGTATTCGGGAACGAAAAAGTCCGGAAATGTGTATTGGTAAGCTGTTTGGACGAATCACCGATAGGATTTGTCTCATATGATCCGAGGCAAAAACCCGTAGGAACAATTGGCCATAACTGTATTTTGCCGGCATTCAGACGAAAAGGTTACGGAAAACAGCAGCTTAAAAAGTTAATAACGACGATGTCAAGTCTTGACGAATTTGAAATACTCCGTGTAACCACAGGAGATTATCCTTTTTTTATTCCTGCCCAGAAGACATACGAGAGTCTGGGTTTTCGGTTAACAGAAAAAAAGAACAGATGAAAAGTTCGACTATCCGGTGATTGTGTACGAAAAGTGGATTTAATTCTAAGATATCGATACGATAGATTGAAGAATTGGAATTTATTATCGTTCGAAACTCGTGGCGGCGGAATCAAGTCTCCAAGGTTTTTCCAGACATCCCTGAATTTTTTGTCCCTCAATAGTCAATTTTGTAGTTGAGTTCATCTGAAGTATAATCCTGAACGGATAACTATAGTTTCCGGTCAGGCCGGTTGGTTCAAAGCAATAAATTTTTCCGTCAGGGCCAATATCCTTGAAATCGCGGTTAACGAGTCCCGTAGTCTTGGGATCAAACGGATAAACACCCGCCTCAATTGTCTGTACGGCTTTTGTCCCAACAGAAAACACTCCTTTCTGAGTTAATACATTGTGATGAGACAGGGTAATTTGCGTGTTCTCTTCGTCTCCCGCGGTTTTTCCGGGTTTAAACCATGCTCCCTGTGCGGTTCCGGCAACGTCCTGCATATATGTGCCACATAAAGGTTCTGTGGTACGTTTAAGGTTTTGATCAAAATAATCGGCCATCTGAGATAAAAATTTCTGACGGAGCGCAGGAGTAAAGTAATCAAAAGGGCAAACGATATGCTTAAAATCAAATCCTCCTACCCAACGTTTAGGATTAACGAACTGTAAAGAAGGCGTCCGATGGTCCGACATTTCGAAGTCAAAGAATTGCTTAATGCCTTTTTTCTTTGCGGGATTTGCCGTACCCATTAATTCTCCTGCAGAGAGCTTGATATTATGAATTACCTGTCCGCACCAATTAAATGTATTTGATCCTGCTTGCTGAGTTCTGCAATTTGTAGGATTGGTGAATGCTTGTATTATTTTCGGACTCAAAGTATTCAGATGATAAAAATCTACTTCGACCTCGGCGCAGGGAGCGGTACTTAAATAATAATCTGTATAACCAAGAGTGGTGTTTGTCCAGCGTTCAACGTACGTCACATAAAGGTTTCCCGGTGAGTAAATGTTTACATCTGTTTGATTTTCCGTATTTTTTGCAGGGCTCATGAAATATACGTGTTTTGTAGGAAGTACATGACCTCCTGCAGGGCCGAAGTTTCCGAGCGGTACCACGTTGCGATAGAGTCCGTCCTGAATCGGAGACGATGTAAAAAATACTTTCTTATTTCCGCATTCCGGAAGGTCGGTGTGAAAAATAAGTTTGTTCCCCAATTCGTTTGACCACAAGAATCTGCTGAGAGTATGATAGATAACCTGAGAAATAAAAAAAAGAAAAAAAACGATGAAGGGAATTAAAATAATTTTCCACGAAAATATTTATTTTCGGAAAACCGTAGAACCATTACGTTTCGCCATGGTATTAAGATCATATCATTTTTGTCAATTAAAATACATGATATGTGCAACTTCGGGGTTGGAAACGGTATCACTTGGAGTTATCTGCATAGACGCCATACATGTACGAAAAGAGCGCAGTGATAAAACCTATAGACATAATAAACGAGTAAAGATCGTTTTGCGTGGATACGAATTGAGCCCCGGCAAAACCGGAAATAAGGATTGATAGGGCTCCGATAATTGATACCATTATCCACCGCGAGTTTTTTGCAGTTAGAGATCTGATAACGAATACGATTGATCCGATAAGTAAAAGTATCCCCAAAATGATATGAAGAGCTAACGGTATCTGTTTCCAGGCAAATTCCCAGAGTGCCTGTTCTTTGGCTTTTTGAGGAAATGACACATAGAGATTTGACAATATGCCAAGAATAAACTGAACCATAAGGCCGATAGCCATGCCGAAACCCTGAGTTTTCAGATTATTGTTCATATTCGGAGTCTAACATATTTGTGATACAAATTACAGAATATAGCAAAATCATAAGATGAGTGTCATAAACAATATCTGTTTACGGCTTTCTCGCGGCAGTTTGAAAATATAGTAAAGATTATTGTTTGGGGACAAGGGACTCCAAAAGCGAAATGGAAAATTTGAGTGTTTCTGCGGATCCGGGTGCCAACAGACTCTGTCCGGTTCCAAAATTCTCAGGCCGGTCGGCGATCGGTTCAAGCGCGAAATACTGCGCATCTTTTTTTGTCGGACGGCCATCCTGTTGGGCAACCCAGAGAACGGCATGAGGGTATCCCTCCTGTTTTACGACAACATGATATCTGTCCGGTAATACGAGATTGTTTTCCTGACTCAGATCAATCACTTGCGATTGATTTGCAATGAGTTCCTCCAGAGGTTTATCGTTTAGGGTCAATCCTTCGAATCCCGCGCGTGCAAAATTTCCTTTCGCGATTAGTGCGCTCCAATATAAATGCCAACCCGGATTTATCGGAGCAGGTTCTTCTCCGTTGTTTTCAATTTCGGTAGTGTTTTGATAATCCGATCCGCTCAGACTATGTGTTACGGTAACGCGTACGCCGGCAGGGTAAGAGTCTTCCTTGATTTCATACCGCGCTTTAATTATGCCTTTTGAAGGATCAAATTGAAGGATTTCCCAAACATTATTGCGCGCAGGACCGTGTTGTTTCAGGCCTTTATCCCCGATATCTTTTCTTATATCAGGTCCCAGCATAGGGAAACAGATGTGGGATACTCCGGTTTTGCCATCCGCTCTGTGTGCGGATACAAGAACAGGAAGCATCCCAAGCTGAAGTCTTGTAATAGCTCCGCCTTTTGGTTCAAAACCCAAGAAGTTTTTGCCCATCAAGATCTCTTTTGGCGAAGCATCAAAGGTAACTTCATTGAACAACATAGATTATAATAATTATACTATGGTAGCAGGTTTTATTACCATACCAATATGATTATTTGGGAAACGAAAAACTTTATTGTGGAATCCCACGAAAAACCTTTCGTGTCAAGAGAAGAAGGCGGCCATATGCGTATCCGCATAAAAGACGAATCGATTACCGACAGAACCGGACTGTCTCCCGAACAGGCAAAGGAGTTTATTCGCATATCGATGATTGTTGGGGAAGCGTTGGAAAGAGCAATGAACATAAGGGGAGTGAAGGTGGCAAAAATAAACTATCAGGATATGGGAAACTGGGCTTATAAGGAAGGAAAACAGTCTATTTTTCACTGTCATGTGTTCGGAAGAGTACTTGGAGCATTACACCAACCCTATCCCGAATCATTGTATCTGCCTGACAGAAAGACCGGATTCTACAAGGGATTCAAGCCGCTTAATCAATCGGATATTAAGGAAATAAAAATACAGATATCGCTGCTCGAAAAAAACGAAAAATACACGCCCAAATTATGGAGGTAAATTTGAACTGTCTATCCTTCTTGGCATATTCAATCCTTACGCCGTTTATGCAAAACAATTCGGTTACAATGTTACAGTCGGATCGAATCATATCTCTTTTCGGAACTGTTTCTTATTTCCCCAATTTTTTATATACCCAATAGGTTATATACACACCTATGAATGCGTCCAGGAATCCGTAAGCAAGTCCGATTAAACTCCCGAATAATGTTATTTGATATCCGGGATAAATACCGGCCATTGCAGTCAGAAACGCGGATGCATATCCCGAATACACGGAGGCGAGGGTTACTACGAACATCATGCCTCCCCAGACAATTCCCGCGGTTAATGCAATTCGTTGTACTTTGGTTTTCATTCTCTTCACCTCCTTTTATGTCAACTGGCAATGATGTCTTATATTATGATAGGACAATTTTAAAACACGTTCAAACTAAATTTTTGTATGACGGTTAATCCTGCGGATACGGGACAGGCTAACAGAAATATTGTCGCTTCGGCTGAATTTGTGTATACTATCCGGAACGAAGTATGGACACAACACAAGCCATCATACTTGCCGGAGGATTCGGTGTGCGGACTCAAGGTATCCTGCACAATAAACCCAAATCTCTTATAAAGACAGCAGACGGAAGAACAATTCTCGATCATGTACTGGCAGATCTTTTAAAGGAAAAAAGAATTACGCACATTACTCTTGTATCCAATGCGAAATATTTTGATTTGATCAAAAATCACGTATGCTCACGTTATCCCCATCGGGAAATCAAGGTTTTGAATGACGGAAAATCAGATCCGCCTGACAGGCTGGGTGCGCTCGGTGACCTTGCGTTTGCCTTCCGGAACGTTCCGGAAACCCCGTCATATTTTGTACTGCCGAGCGATACGACGTATTGGAAATCATTTACTCTGAAGAGTTTCTTGGATTATGCCTCTGTTCAAGGCAATGTGTTTGTAACGGTTGCCAGGGATGTAAAGGACCCCGAGATTATCAAAAACAGATTTGGATGTTTATCCATGAATGACGATAACCGGGTGATTTCGTTCGTAGAAAAGCCCTCAACGCCAATGAGTACGTTTGCGGCCTCCCCGTTTTATATATATAGAAAACCGCATAAAAAACTGTTGGAGGCATATTTATTGTCGAACGGTCCTGCGGATTCTCCGGGTTTTTTCATTCCTTTTCTCCTCGCGCATCGAAAAAAAGTGAAGGCTTTTGTCACTACAAATAACATTATTGATGCGGGTACGCCGAACGATATAGAACGTGCCAAATTGTATTAGTGGGAAGGAACCGTAATAAAATGGGGTTGAAAGGGAAGGAAGTCTACCGATACGTCGGAGGGAAAATGTGTTGCAACATACAGCAGATGCGGCTCTTTGCGTACACTAAAATCATCCACTTCAAACGGCAAACCGAGATTCCTGGATACCGACCGTAAAAACGCATGAGAGTTATTTTCCAAAACTTGAAGAAGTCTCCTAAATCCTTCAACTTTCTTTGCAATCTCCAGTTTTCTTGCGGTTTTGAATTCGGCAAGCATTCCCAATTCAAAACCGTCTTGAGGCGTCCTGAAAAACGTCACAAGATCGGGCACACGGTAACCTATATGTGTCGGATCGAGGTCGCGGGATTTCCATAATGTTGCATTCAGGATTGCAGGACCGAGTGTAATGGTTCCGTGGTCGCCGAAGCGCTTGAGAAGAGCTTCGGTAATAAGATGGAAACATGCTAACTCGTACGCATCCGCGCGCGTCATCCCTTCCGCCGTACTTGGGCGCACCAAATCAATTGCGGTATGCTGTTGAGAAATACGGACGGGAAGACGTGTAGTACGTGGTGTGGGGCAGGAGGAAATCCGGCTGCTGGAGTAAAGAAGCTGTTGAAATCTGGTTAACCTGTCTTGCAGACATGTTTCCATCAATGACTATTACTATAACACATAGACATAAGTCAATACAATAATATATTACCGATTGTGTGTTTTCGCGTTATAATAAGAAGATATATGAACTGGATAGTATTTGCGTTACTCACTCCTTTTTTGTTCAGTTTTACGAATCTGATAGAAAAATTCCTTGTGGACAAAAAAATCAAGGATCCCTATACGTTGTCAATGATAAGCGGAGCGATATATGTGTTGATAAGCTTTCTTCTGATTCTTTTTCGCGGAGTACACGTAATTCCGGTCGCCCAGATGATTCCGCTTATTGCGTCGGGATTTTTCCTTATTATGTACGTGGTTCCGTATTTCTTTGCACTTGCCAGGGATGACGCAAGCAGGGTTGTTCCATTATTCCAGATAACCCCGATTTTTGTGTTTATCCTCTCTTTTATATTTTTGAAGGAGCGACTGCATGCAGTGCAGATTCTCGGGTTCTGTATTATTCTGTTTGGCGGATTGTTGCTCGGCTTGAAAGAATCGGGAACGAAACTATTCAGGCTGCGGGAATCTTTTTGGTTTATGATGCTTTCTTCAGGGCTGTATGCGATTGCCAACATATGTGCGAAATACGGATCTGTTGATATAGGCGTAGTCGATATGATCGTGTACCAAAGCTTCGGTATTTTTGCGGCTACGGTGATGTTAAGCTACGTATTCAGGAAAAATATCGCGAAAAATATCAGAAAAATCAGCCTGTTTTCAGGTTGTTTGATTACTCTAAACAGTATTTTGAACACATTGGCCATATTTTCCTTGTCATACGCCTTTATTCTGGGTTCGGCTTCTTTGGTAAGCATTGTCGAAAATGGCGTGCAGCCCATAATTCTTTTGGTAGAAGGAACTCTTATCACTTTATGGTATCCGTCTTTTATCAAGGAGGATTTGAGAGTCAATACGGTCATGATCAAGGCGGTTTCGATTCTTATTATATTGTGCGGCGTCGGACTGGTATATATTTGACGCGGAGGAGAAGGATTATTGATTATGTCGTGTGGATTCGTTATACTAACAGGACTGCAGGAAATGCATAATGAAGCATATTCGAAGGAGGAAAGGTATGGATATAAATAAAATAAAAGGCAGATTTGCCAAATGGGTCAGAGCGATTCCTTCCAAAAAGCATTATTTTGAATTCATTTCGGCATTGCTTACTATTCCGGTACTCGTAACCGTAATTCTAATCAATCTCAATAATCTGAATCAGAAAAAATCCGGAGACGTCAACAAAACCGCCCAAACCGTTCCGGCCGTAACACCGGAGAAAAATACCACACCGGTACCCATAAACATCCATATTACTCAGGACTCAACCAGAAGCGCCGATACAAATACGCCAACACCTGCAAGCTGCAAGAATCAACTGGGGCCGGTTGATATTGCATCGCCGCAGGAAGGGCAGATTGTTACCGGTGACAGGGTATGTCTGGAATTGTCCTATGATACTCAGTCGTGTCCTATCACCTGGGCCTATCGGTTTGATAGCGGAGCGTGGTCGGATTACACCGATAAACAAATATGTTTATATAATTTGAGCCCAGGACAGAAGCATCTCGAAGTAAAGTTCAACAGTGTGACGTCGGGTGAGGAAACGGTCGTTCAAAGGGATTTTATCTATCAGACCGCGGCTGCTGTCCCTTCTTCTGCTCCTTCTCCTACACCGCAATCGGCTTCTCAGTCGGCAATCGTTCAGTGATATATTATATTTATCTTATGCTTACTGTCCGAAAAATTCAGACAATGAATGGAATTCCGGTGTTTGAACACCAGGCGTTG
>JBJKRW010000060.1:0-7799 GCA_046704445.1 Microgenomates group bacterium | reverse complement strand
GGAAGAAGCGGATCGGTACGAGGTCGATTCGCTAAAAAAAAACCTGACGATTTATGAATATCTTATCAAAGACAGTTCTTTGAGCAAAAAAGACATTCTGTCCGCTGTCGCTCAGATCCAGAACGTTGAGTTTGTCGATCTTTCGAGTTCTCCGATAGACCCGCAGGCAATAGGATTTGTACCTGAATCAATAGCCAGAAGCTACAATATTATCCCGTATAAGTTTGACAGCAAAAATGACGAAATTCACGTCGGCACCAGCGACCCTTTCAATACCACAATCATTGATTTTCTTTCAAAAAAAACGGGGAAAAAAATAGTTTTGTCTCTTTCCGACGAAGAAGATATAAAAAAAGCAATTAATCTTGCATATAGCCAAGGTCTAAGTCCCGAAGTGAGAGAGGCGTTGAAAGAATATCAGCCTTCATCAACAGCACAACAGCAGACGGAGGTTCCTGTTACGGGATTATCAGATGCTCCTATCGCTAAAATAGTTACCACAATTCTTGAATTTGCAATTCGAAGCAGGGCCTCTGATATACATATAGAACCTTTGGAAGCGAAGACAAAGGTTCGATATAGGATTGACGGTATATTACACGAGAAACTCGCTTTACCAAAATCTATCCATGAGGCATTGATTTCCCGAATCAAGGTTTTGTCGGAAATGAAAATCGATGAAAAACGGGTTCCTCAGGACGGTCGTTTTTCGTTCAAGCTGGGAGAAGACGAAGTTGATCTCCGCGTATCAACTTTACCTACGGTACACGGAGAAAAAGTGGTGATGCGTCTTTTGAAAAAAACCGGAGGAATCCCTTCTTTAATGGACTTGGGTTTAAGAGGTCCGCAATATAAGGATCTTGAAGATTCAATTGCAAAACCTTACGGAATAATTCTGGTTACAGGACCGACGGGCTCAGGAAAAACAACTACCTTGTATTCGGTCTTATCTCGTTTAAACAAGCCCAGCGTTAACATAATGACGTTGGAAGATCCTGTTGAATATCAGATGCCGGGAATAAATCAGGTTCAGATAAATACACAGGCGGGTTTGACTTTTGCTAACGGTCTTCGTTCTTTTCTCCGTCAGGATCCGAATATTATTCTGGTAGGAGAAATCCGTGATAGTGAAACCACGCAACTTGCTATTCAGGCTGCCTTAACAGGTCATTTGGTTTTTTCAACGCTTCATACGAATGATGCCGCCACTTCTATTCCGCGGTTGATTGATCTGGGGGGTGAGCCTTTTCTTATTGCGTCGATTCTTAATGCAGTGGTAGCGCAACGTATTTGCAGAAGAGTATGTACGTTTTGTAAAAAACAATATGAACCAAGCGAGCAGGTCCAGCAAAATATAAGAGAGGTTCTGGGTGATCTTCTCCCGAAACCGTATAGAGAAGGAAAGAAAATAGTTTTGGTGAAAGGAGAAGGATGTTCCGAATGTAATCAGACGGGTTATATTGGCAGGATTGCTATTTTTGAACTCTTGAAAGTCACTTCGGCAATCACTAAAATGATTTTGCAGGAAAAGTCGGCAAAAGAAATTGAAGCACAAGCAAAGCTTGAAGGTATGATAAAAATGAAACAGGACGGGTATCTAAAAACACTGGACGGAATAACGACGATCGAAGAAGTATTACGAGTTGCGGAAGTTTAAAAAAAATGGAATTAAATCAACTTCTCAAATTTATCATAGAAAAAAACGCGTCCGATCTTCATCTTATCCCCGGATTTCAACCGACTATTCGGTCCGGAGGGGTTATTTATCAACTTGCCACATTTCCCGAGCTTGATGCTTCGACGAACGAGCGAATGCTTTTTGGAATACTTACTCCGGAGCAGAAGGAAAATCTGGTTGCAAACCGAGAGATTGACATTGCGTACCAGAATGACAGTCATAGGTTCAGAGTCAATATATATTATGCGCGTCAATCAATGTGCGCATCATTCCGCAGTATTCCGGTAAAAATAAAAACTCTTGAAGAACTGCATCTTCCCCTGTTTTTAAGAAAAGCTACGGAGTATCTTCAGGGACTCGTGCTTTTAACCGGACCAACCGGTGAGGGAAAAACCACCACTCTCGCCTCACTTATTCAGGAAATAAATTCCCGCTTTGCAAAACACATTATCACGGTAGAAGATCCCGTCGAATTTGTGTATCCAAAAGGCAAATCGATCATATCCCAAAGAGAGCTTCATGATGATACGCATTCCTGGAATATTGCACTGCGTTCGGCATTAAGGGAGGATCCGGACGTGATTCTTGTTGGGGAAATGCGCGATTACGAGACTATTCAACTCGTACTTACTGCGGCCGAAACCGGACATCTGGTTTTTTCCACCCTCCATACCAATTCGACACCGGAGGCAATCGATCGTATTGTTGATATTTTTCCTTCCAATCAGCAGAATCAAGTAAGAAATCAGCTTTCCACCGTGTTAAAACTGGTTATGAGTCAACGTCTTCTTCCTCAGCTTAATAATCTGGATCGAATTCCTGCGGTTGAAATTCTCCTTAACACCCCTGCGGTAGCATCGACAATAAGAGAGGGAAAAACTTACTTGATCAACAATATCATGGAAACATCAGAGTCAGAAGGGTTTATGCTTTTTGAAAAAAATATCGTCAGTCTTCTTAAAGAAGGAAAAATTTCCCGCGAAACAGCATTTTCTTTTGCGATCCGCCCCAACGAGTTGGAGAAGTTTGTTTGACATTCATGAGATTTACCTACAAAGCATTAAAAAACAATAAAATAAAAATATCCTCCATTGAGGCAGAAGACGTTCAGACGGTGGTGGGATATCTTCGCAATCAGGGATATTTTACCATTGAGGTCAAAGAACAGAAAAATAACGCAGATCTCAGTTTTTTGTCGGGAAAATTCGACAAAGTTTCTTTTACGGACATCGTGGATTTTACCCGACAGATTTCCATCATGCTGAATGCCGGCTTAACTCTTGTTGATTCGCTTGAAATTCTTAAAAAACAGTTGACCAAAGAGAGCCTGAGAAAAATGATAGTAGATCTTGACAATGAAATTAAGGGAGGAAACTCATTTTCCAGCGCTTTAAAAAAATACCCGAATCTGTTTCCTAACCTCTACATTTCGTTGATCAAATCGGGAGAAGCTTCGGGAAAATTAGGAGACATTACGCTTAAGTTGGCTGATAATCTGGAAAAACAGCGGGAGTTTCAGGGAAAAATGAAAGGGGCGTTGATCTATCCGGTCATAGTGGTGACAGGTATGCTCGTAGTTATGTTTATTATGGTAACGTTTGTGGTTCCCCGTTTGTTGGGCTTATATAAGGATTTTAATATTGAATTGCCGGTTACCACACAGATATTAATCGGAATTTCGTCGTTTACGAGTAAATACTGGCCCGTAATACTTGGCGGAGTGTTTGGGTTTATTGCTTTACTTAAAAGATATACGGCCTCAAAGTTAGGAAAACTCAACGTAGATACGATGATGCTGAAAATTCCGTACATCAGTAACGTAATTAAAATGTCCGCTCTGGTCGATTCAACCAGAACTTTGTCTATTTTGACCGCATCGGGCGTGTCTATCCTTGATGCTTTGGATATTATTATCGACACAACAGAAAACGCCGTATATCAACATTCTTTTGCCGAGATAAAGAAGAAAGTCGAAAAAGGAGACTCGTTGGGATCCGCCTTGGAGCAGGAAGGAATTTTTCCACCCATATTCGTTCAGATGACTCTTGTGGGAGAAAAAACCGGACACCTGGACGAAACGCTGTTCAGATTATCGAAATATTTCGAATCGGAGTCGGAACTTGCAACAAAAGCGATGACTACGTTAATTGAGCCTTTAATTCTGGTCTTCTTGGGATTGGGTGTAGGTTTTCTGGTGCTTTCGGTTATTACGCCGATTTACAACCTTACGAGCTCTTTTAAGTAAGGGAATACACGATAAAATCCTAGTTACTTTCGATAGTTGTTGGACTGACAGATTCAAGTCGGGTTTTCATAAGCGGAAATTCATTTACTGAATATTTGCAAAGGAAATCCTGCACTCCTTTTTTAACTTTCCGAATTAAGTCAAGGTTGGACAACGAAGCGATTTTTAGTCTTACAAAACCGTGTTGTTTTGTGCCGAATATATTTCCTGCTCCCCTGTGTATCAAATCGTATTCCGCCAGTACGGATCCGATATGGTTTCGCGAAAAAAAAGAAAGTCTTTGTTTTACTTCGTCTGAGTCGGAATCCGAAAATAAATAACAATAAGACTGTTGTGAAGATCTGCCCACTCTCCCTCTTAACTGATGCAGTTGAGCAAGGCCGTAGCGGTCGCTTCCTTCAATAATTATGATGCGTGCGTTTGGGATATCTATACCGACTTCCACGACGGACGTAGATAAAAGAATCTGACTGGAACCTTTTCTGAAAGATTCCATTACTTTATCTTTTTCCTTGGCCGACATTTTTCCGTGAAGCAGTCCTATGTGAAATTCCGGAAATATACCGGTAAGACGTACGTATTCTTTTTTTACTGCTTTGACCGATTTCATGGTTTCGGAATCAGATTCCTCTATTAGCGGGCACACGATAAATACCTGGCTTTGATTCCTGGCGATTTGATTTCTTACCCATTCATAACAAGAAGTCCGTTTATGAGAAGGAACAAAAAAAGTTTTTATTGTTTTTCTTCCTTCCGGAAGCTCATCAAGAACGGAAAGATCCAGTTCGCTGTAGAGAGTAAGAGCAACCGTTCTTGGTATTGGGGTTGCGGTCATACTCAACAGATGAGGATGACAGCCTTTTTTTGATAATTTTGCGCGTTGGTTTACTCCAAATCTGTGCTGTTCATCAATAACCACCAGCGAAACGTGTTCGAAGGAAATCTGTTCCTGTATAAGAGCGTGTGTTCCTATAATAAGATCCGTTTTTTGTAAAGACGCAGGATCGGGTTTATGTGAAGCCGTAAGAAGACCTATATGCATGGGGGTATGATATGATTGTAATGTCCGGAAGTGCTGTTCGGCAAGAATTTCCGTCGGGCACATAAATAGGGACTGAAATCCGTTTAAATACGCAAAATAACAGGCAATAAAAGCAACAATGGTTTTTCCCGATCCTACGTCGCCCTGGAGTAATCTGTTCATAGGAAATTTTTTTTGAAGATCGGTAATAATTCGTTCAATTGATTTCGTTTGTACGGTGGTGAGAGTAAATGGGAGCGAAGTAATAAACTTTTCGATTTTGCTCTTAAATTCCTTCTTGAGAACTAATGGGATAGTAATTGTGTCGCGTTTCCACTTTTCTTTTATAAGAGAACTAGAAAGCAGGATGAGAAACAGTTCGTCAAAGGATAAACGTTCGATAGCTTTATGAAGGAGTCCAAAATTATCCGGTCGGTGTATTTGCCTGTATGCGAGTGATTCGTCGATGAGCAGGAATTCTTCTCGAATATTTTTCGGGAGAAATTCAAGATCGGGGTTATTCGAAAATACGGATCTGACAATGACAAGGATCTTTTCCCTCAATGTTTTCAAGGAAAGTCCGGCGGTTGTAGGATATATCGGGATTATTCCTCCCGTATGCACTTTTTCGTGGACATCTTGTAAATCCGTGATAATTTCAAACTCTTTAGGCTTCATGATAAATTTTAAACCCTCTTGTTCTATTATGCCTGCGGCGGACAGGTGTATTCCATTTCTTAGTACCTTCATAAGATATGGTTGATTATAAAAAACGAGCAAAAGTGAACCGTTTGCGTCCTCAAGGTTGAACTGTTGTATTCGAAGCCCGGAACGGGTAATAAATTGTTTGGCGTTCCGGATCGTTCCGGTAACGGTTTGAACCTTACCAGGAGTTAATCGCGAGATATCGCGTACTACAGAAAAATCTTCATATCTGAACGGAAAATAATTCATGACGTCTTCATAGGTATTGAGTCCGAGGTGATGAAGTTTATTAACGGTTACCGTACTGGTATGCGGAAGGATTGTAACTGGTGAATTGAGATCCATATGATTCCGTATGAGAACATACGCAATAAGACGATTATTTTATCTTAAAAATGCAAAAGGCATCAACAGCATTGACAGAAGGAGAACAAGCGATGATATGACTATAATTACCTTCCACACGGTTTCTTTTTTGATTTTAAAAAGCTTAAAGCTCATACCGTATTCTAACAAAAATCACCGCAGAATTCATACAAATTATTGCAAAGGAATGTTTGTTATACTTTAACAATGTATATATCAAGGCGAACGAAATACAGAGAACAGTATAAAAAACAGAAACTGATCGTATACGGTCTTTTGGGTCTTCTCATCGTGATAGTGGCAGGTTTTATCCTTTCGTTTGCCGTATTTGCCTGGTATGCGCGTGATCTTCCTTCTCCTGGAAAACTATCCCAATCAACCGGAGCGTCAACGATATTCTACGACAGGGAAGGCAAGATTCTCTACGAGATGTACAAGGACAAAAATCGCGTACCCGTTGCGTTCACCGATATTCCCCCTTTTCTGAAGAAAGCTACGGTCGCCATAGAAGATAAGAATTTCTACAAGCACGCGGGAGTATCCGAAACAGGAATAATCCGCGCTGTGTTGAGCACAATCTTTTTACACAGAGTAGAAGGAGGATCGACCATTACACAACAACTGATAAAAAACGTTCTACTGGACTCGAGCAGATCCATATCCAGAAAGATAAAAGAATGGATTCTTGCATTTGAGGTGGAAAGGAAATATACAAAAGACCAGATATTGGGTATGTATTTAAACGAAGCACCATACGGCGGCAGCTACTGGGGAGTAGGAAGCGCATCCATGGCTTATTTCGGTATTCCCCCGAAAGACCTGAATTTGGTGCAATCCGCCATACTGGCAGGATTGCCTCAGAGTCCCTCCTATTATTCCCCGTTCATAGGCACCGCAAACGCGTGGAAAGGACGGACTCAGGATGTATTGAGGAGAATGCGTGAAGATGGATACATTACGGCTAACCAGGAAAAACAGGCGGACGCCCAACTGAATTCCGTAAAGTTTTCGTCGCCGAAAATAGCCATCAATGCACCACATTTTGTTTTCTATGTAAAAGATCTCATAGAAAAAGAATACGGGCCTGCACTTCTCCAAAAAGGCATAAAAGTCAAAACTACCCTTTCACTTGACGTTCAACAAGAAGCGGAAAAGATTGCGAAACAGCAGATAGAAAGCCTGAAGGGCTATAATGCCACCAATGCAGCCATAGTGGTTCTTGATTCCAAAACCGGAGAGATTTTGGCCATGGTCGGTTCCTATGATTACAACGACAATAAATTCGGAAAATTCAATGCCGCGCTCGGATTGAGACAGCCTGGTTCATCTATTAAACCAATCACATACGCTCTGGCGTTTGAAAAAGGATACACTCCCGCCACAATGCTTATGGACGTGAAGACGGAATTCGCCAATCAGGGAGATAAGCCGTACATACCCGTAAATTATGACGGAAAATACCGCGGACCCATGCAGCTCAGATTCGCCTTGGGAAATTCCGAAAATATACCGGCAGTGAAGCTTTTGGCAATGGTCGGAATAAGAGATTTTTTGCAGAAAGCTTATGATATGGGGATAGATACGCTGGCTCCCACCGATGCAAACATGAAACGATTCGGTCTGGCCGTCACCCTGGGAGGAGGCGAGGTAACCCTTCTGCAGTTGACTGATGCGTATACTACTTTTGCAAACGCCGGTGTTCGCAACGACACCTCAGCCATATCCGAAATCGATGATTTGAACGGCAAACCAATTTACAAGGACGTAAAAGTGAACTCAAACCG
>JBJKRW010000059.1:0-3672 GCA_046704445.1 Microgenomates group bacterium | reverse complement strand
ATCACAATAATTCCCCATGAAATCACCGTAATAATGAGAGGAACATCCGTGGTGATTACTTTTTCGGGCCTCTCTCCCTGCGCCTTTTCATATAGCAATTGTGCGTACCGTGCAATACCGTATACAATCAGCGGGATCGTCACCATCATCCATTTCCTCGCCTCAAACGCCGGAAAAAATTGGGAAATAACCGGCGACAGAAGACTGGAAAATGCAGGAGGTTTTTCTACGTAAGTATACGTGGCGTAGGCAATAATCGTCGCGGTACCGAACGTATAGGTCAGAAAGTCAAGAAAATGTTCGTTATATCTATACAACGATTCGCGCGTTTCCTTACCTTGTATGGTTAACTCCGCGTGTCTTTTCACCGAAGCCATGAACAGAGATCCGAAAAATATTGTAAGAAGAAGCCATATCGGAATATGAAAACCCGTTGCGACTTCTCCCGCAAAGGTCCGCAACATAAAAGAAACCGATATGGTGAATATATCCACCACCGGCTGCTTCTTGAGATAGAGAGAATAAAAAAAATGCAGCAAAATAAAAAACAGACTGAGGAAAAAAAACTGTATTGAAAAAAACAACGCAACAATCAAAGAGATAAGAGCAAGCAAAAACACGATAAACGTTGCCTCCGGTATACTAATCAATCCCGACGCAATGGGCCGAAATTTTTTGACAGGGTGCTTTCGGTCATACGGATAATCGATGATGTCGTTCAACACGTACGACGTTGATGACAGGAGGCAAAAAATAAGAAAGGCGTAAATTGACTTGGCGAGCAAATCCGGTTCAAACAGATTTCCCGAAAAAATAACCGCGGTAAAAACCACGGAATTCTTGATCCATTGAGTAACCCTAAGCGCACGGAGAAAGACCAAAAGTCTTTTTTTATCCATATTCTCTTGAATTATACCTGATTTTCGAATATGATGAAATCTCTAATTCATAGCATAAAGATGATAAAACGGAAACCATATCTTATCATTCCGAAACTCATCGAACAACCTACGTGGGGCGGTTCGTATATTCCTTTACTCAAGGGTTACCAAGAACTAGATTTTCTAAAAAATAAAAAAATCGGACAGAGTTATGATCTTTTCGGAGAATCAAAACTCGCAACACAAATATCCGACTCACGGAATAAGCGGTTTATTCCGGAACTCGGATTTGCAAACAAAGCCGATATTCTCCAAAAGTTTTTCTTTTTGACACAACATGACGACTATGAAATTCTGTCCGATCTGGTAAATCAACATCCCGACGAAATGCTCGGAAAACCCCTGTATAAGCGGTATGGAAAAATGCCGCTGCTTATTAAGATCACCCAATCGGCAGGAAATTCATTCCAGCTTCATATTAAGCCCGGTGAAAAACGCGGAAAGTGGACTCCAAAACCGGAATCATGGTATTACCTTGAAGACGGTTTTATTACCTTCGGAATTAAGGACGGGTGTGATCTTAATCAATACAAAAAGACCTGTCTGGAGGTAGAAAAGGAGATGAATTCTCTAAGCAACATGGCCGTTACCGGCAATATTTCACTCGAAGAGGCGAGGCAAAAAGCCAAGGCGTTCATACAATTACATGATCCGCACGAATTCGTGAACCTTCATCATGTACACAAACATGAGCTTGTTGACCTGAGTCTCGGGGGCCTTCACCACTCATGGGAAGAGAACAGGAGTATTTGTCCGCTTGGAAACATCCTGTACGAAATACAGCTTGATGTTATGGATCCGCGTTGCACAATCCGGTCTTTTGACCAGGGAAAGTTTAATCCCGACGGAACGGTGCGGAAAATACATATTGAGGATTATTTTGCCTTGCTCGATACCGACCCTCTCCACAACGACTTTCAGCGCATGAAGCTAAAAAGACAAGATAAACGGTTGCTGTCCACTCCTCACTACAACCTTGATGTTCTGGAATTATCGTCAAAAATATTGGAACAGACAAACAATTCCTTTATTCACCTCTATGTTCGTGAAGGATCCGCAGAAGTAAGCGCAGACGAAGGATCCGTCGTATTAACGTCCGGACACAGTTGTTTTATTCCTGAATTTGCCGGACAATACGGCATCGTTCCGAAAACCGAAAACACCGTTATTCTAAAAACATATATTAAATGATTATTCGTATTATCAATTTATTTTAAGGTTATATGAAAAACGATTTCCGTTTCGCAGCGAATCATTATGGCCCCAGAACACACGAAAAAATGAAGGAGGTCCTTATGGATCCGCAAGGGGTCGGCCCCGCATTCCATTACTATATGATCCGCGGAGGAAAAATCCAAAGAAACATTACCGTGTGGGAAGTGGGAACAATAAGCGGAGAGTATATTAAAACCTACGGACATTATCACGTCGGCAAACTCGACGAGACCTACTGGATATTGTACGGTCAAGGAATAGGAATAGAACAGACGCTTGTATCCGATAAAGACGGAAACATGATTGCGGACAAAGTAGCGGAGATTAAAATCATTCCGGTCAAAACCGGAGACAGCGTATATTTTGCTTCCGGACATGGACATCTGTTCGTCAATATCGGGGAGACTTATTTCGTCACGGCAGACAACAGTCCGGTAAACTTTGAAAAAAAAGACGAGGCGAGTCTTCCGGGTCACGCCGACTATACGCTTGTACAAAAAATGCAGGGATTTGCCTACTACATCGTCGAGCACGAGGGAAAACCCGCACTTGTAAAAAACAAGCGTTATTCGGAAATCCGTAAAGAAGAGCTTGCGGGTTTACCCGTCATTGGTTAAACAATTAATCCAGCCATTTCCCTACCTAATTTAACGGCGTAATTTGTTCCCCTGTCATAAGGATAGGTCATGTCAAGATTCGCAACAAAAAAATTGCGTATCGGCGTAATAAATGTCGGCTTGTTTTGAATAAACACACTGTCATAGACGGGTTGTGCAAACGGTGCCCTGAATAAAAACGAATTGAGAACGTCAATTTGGGAATCATGAATTTTTCTCAAGTAAGGAAAGACGAACTTTAGAAGATCGGACTTCTGTATCTTCAATAGATCGTCCGACTCATCCACATACCATCCGCTATACAAAATGTGACGATTTCCGTAATGTGACGCGTCAACAAAATTCGTATGCTGAACCACCGCCATAAGGGGCAAATGCCGGTCACAGATATTCAACCAGTATGTTTTGGGCAGCACGCGGTTTTTTGTTTCCAGTATGAGAGAAATCGCATGCAGATATTCTATTTTACGCAGTCTTGAGATATAACCCGAAGGGAATACTGCATCGGACAAACGAACCAACACGGGCGTCGGAAGAGTTGAAATAACACAATCGAATCTATCTCCATTCAAAACGAACTCTTTTCCACGCTTGACTATCTTTACCACCTCCGTCCCCTTTTTGATATTCACGCCCAAATTAACAAGTTCTTTTTCTATGTGGTCAACAAAAGACTGGAATCCCCCATTGACGTATCCGAGAGATTTTGTCCTTTTTTTTATCCTCGCCCAAATAAAAGAGGCAAGTATTTTTCCCGCATATTTACCGAACTTTTTCCGAAAAAGCTGTTGCCACAACACATTCCAGGCCCTTTCCCCCATTGTATTGCGAAGAAAACTCTCGGCGGACTGCCGTTCATACACACTAAAAAATGGCGAAACTTTCAGGAAAGCAAGAAC
>JBJKRW010000058.1:0-3386 GCA_046704445.1 Microgenomates group bacterium | reverse complement strand
GGCATCCGCAGCGCAATTTCCGAATATCCGGAAACAAGCGTCCACAATTTCATAAACAAATAATATAGGGGCGGATGAAAATCGTGAGGAGAAAATTTCAGCAGAATATCAAGGAATCCGAATTGCCGGACAACCTTCGCGGTCGTTGCTTCATCCAACCATAATGATTGATTTAACGCAACAAGCCGAAAAACAAACGCACCAATACACGCAACTCCGAACATTTTTTTCATGCGCATATATGAATCTCATTGTACCAAATGCCGAAACGGAAAAAGGATTACTCGTACCGCAATGCATTCAGCGCGGAGATTTTCGTAGCCCGCCTGGCCGGATAAATACCGGTAAAGATTCCGACAACCAGAGAAAGAAAAATCACCAGAACGGTAAACGGCAGAGGGATGTAGCTTACGTCAATAAATCCTACGCCGCCGATTATGGCAAACACGGAAAGACCAACCCCCACAAGTTTTCCCAAAACCCAACCGAGACCGATTCCCATAAGACCTCCGAAAAATCCCATGATCATGGACTCGGTCAAAAAAAGTTCCTGGACTTCCGAAGACTTCATACCCATTGCTTTCATCAACCCGACTTCACGCGTGCGCTCAAGTAATGAAACGGTCAACGTATTGAACATTCCCAACGACGCAACAGCCAGGGCAACCATTCCCAAAAGAAGCAATACGGTTCTTGCGGTGGTAAAAAGCGCATTGATCTGTGCCACCGTATCCGCAACAGAACGCGTCACAAATCCCATCGCTTCAACCTGCCTGCGGATCTTGCTCAATGTATCCTGTTCGTTTGCAACCAGTTTTACCTGCGAGAAATTCGTGATCCCGAGAGAACGCAGATCCATGAAAGGGACATAAAATATGGGCGTCCGTTCATCGGGAGTAACACCGACAATCGTGTAATCGGCTGAAACCGATTCCACTTTTTGTGAGGAGTCGCTTAACAAATCACCGACCACGATAAACGAGGTATTGAAGGTTTTTCCGACCGCCTGTTTTTCATTCAGTCCCAAAACCTTGAGCATGGCCCTGTTAACCACGGCCTGCTTTTTGGCACTGGCCCCGAGTTTAACGGTTTTCGCTTCCGGCGGCTTTACGATACCCGCTTCGGATGCGATTTCCACCCAGTCGATTGTTCCGGCACCCGAAGCACTACTGTCTGCAGATGTCGAAACCCCAAGCACGTTTGAGGAAGTTACGTGAAATCCGGTCACGGTCATTCCCAATTCGGCAAAATATCCGGTTTGGGAAACCTGCTGGTTATCGTTTCCCCGCATAACCATGAACTGCCCGTTTTCACAATCGCCTTCTGTCTTCGGATCGCATTTCTGGTTTTTCCAGAGAAGAATCTGGGTTTTTACCCATTTGCCGAGCGTTGCTCCGTTTTCCGTTTCTCCCGCGGAACCCGCCTGGTCATCCGATATATATGTACTTCCCCAGACTTCCTGCCCCTGCGGTGTCCCTTCAACTCTCTTTGTATATCCGATTATTTTAGAGCTTGTCGAAGGCCCTTCGCGTACCCGAACCCACGTACCCGGATCTATGGAATAATCCACATCCTGGATTTTTTCCCCATACACACCATACTTCACTTCGGTCGAAACGCCCGCAACCTGGCCGGAATCCGGAGGAAGGGTATATGCCAGATCATTGCTTTCGAACAGCTTTCCGGCAATCGGTTTTATGGCGGACTGTTTCAGATAATCGCTTGTGACCCCGTATACCGCCATGTCGGAAACCGAATTGTTATAGTTAACCCTTCCGACTACCGCAATAAGAGGCAATACCATCTTTACGTTTGAAAGCGACTTAAAATCCGCAATTGTCTTATCGTTTATTTTTACTTTTCCGCCTGCCTGCGGCGTTACATCCGCTTGTCTGAGTTCGTCAAGACTGGCGACACGAGTAATAACAAGCCGTTCAACCCCATATCCCAAAGAAACCAGAAATACAATTGCGCCGATCCCGATTGCCATACCGCCTATGGTAACAAGAGTTCTTGTTCCCTTGGCGCGCATATTCCGTAACGAAAGCTCAATAAGCTCGATACGCGAAATGGTTCCCTGTTTATGGATGTTCAGATAGTTGATGAACTTCATATACAAGGAAAACACTCTTGAATCGATTGCGACTATTGGTTTACTTTCAAGAAATCTGTTTCCAATCCCTGCCGTATGATTTTCCAAAAAGTAGATAGTCCACCGTACTATTTTCCCGAGCAAATACAGCATGAGCAATGCGACAAACGTAGTGGTACGCCATAACACGCTCCGCGAAATTCTAAACATCCTTTTCATTTTTTTGACTATGCGTTCTTTCATCTCCGTTTTGACTTAATTTCCCTTAACAGTTTATTATGATCTTTTTCTCCGTACTGTCCGATGATCTCACCGTTGAACATGCGTAACGCAGTCTTTGCATATACGAGATAATCCAAATCGTGCGTCACCATAATGATGGTTTTTTCCTGCTCCTTATTCAACGTTCCCAAAAGCTTCATCAGGTCTTCACCCGAATTGAAATCAAGGTTTCCGGTGGGCTCGTCCGCAATAATGACTTCAGGATTAGTGATAAGGGCTCTTGCCAAGGCGATTTTCTGCTGCTGCCCCGACGACAGTTCCGTCGGTACGTAGGACGACCATTGTTCCATACCGACCGTCCGAAGCATTGCACTGGCTTTTTCACTTGACTGTCCCCGCGGTTCACCGAGAAGAAGCAGCGGAAACATGACGTTTTCAATCACGGTCAGCGACTTGATCCAGTTCGGCTGCTGATATACCATTCCGATATGAAGCTTCCTGAATTCACTCCTGTCGTCTTCGGACTGAAGTTCATGGGATACCGCCGATAATTCGTCTCTTCCTTCAAATTCATTTTCCCGTACAACCGGTGCATACAGATCCGTCTGAAGAAACATGACTTTTCCGGTCGTCGGCGCCTCAAGACCGAGCATTGCATGGAGCAGAGTTGATTTTCCGCAGCCGGACGGACCAAAAATAATAAGAAAGTCTCCTTTTTTCACCTGAAAGGAAATATTTTTCAGCACCGGTACGTTTTGAACTCCTACGTGAAACGATTTTGAAATATTCTGTACGTCAATTACTGTTGATTGCATATATGATTAGTGTGCTCGGCAGTTGTCGCACACCGGACCCAAAACTAATAGCTACATTATAATAGTATATTTTCATCTGTTCAACCCTCCCAAAAATCCGAATACCTGCTGTAAATTGGTAATGACCAGATCAAGGGCGTTGTCGGTTGCTTTGGGAGTGATCGTCACCGAATCAATGGACTGCCCGAGGTTTCCTGCTTTGTCTGAGGATAAAGCTCTCAGATGGTATACCTTGGAGGGGGTCAGGCCGGAGATTA
>JBJKRW010000057.1:0-5857 GCA_046704445.1 Microgenomates group bacterium | reverse complement strand
TCGTACAATCGTCTCCCACGCCAACACCTTCCGCGGCGCCGACCATTCCCGCCACCGGAGCAAAACAATGGTGGTTCGCCGTTCCCGCGGCCATTATTCTTCTTGGTCTGATCCTCTAAAATGAGGACGGACCTTATGAGGTCTGTCCTTTTCGGAAAAGTTTGAGGAAGGATTCTTTGGGGATTTCTATTTTTCCGACCATTTTCATCCGTTTTTTCCCTTCTTTCTGACGTTCAAGAAGTTTTTTCTTTCTGCCGACATCGCCCGCTCCAAGCACCTTACCGCTTTTGACAAGAACGTTTTTCCGGAAGGGAGCGACGCGGGAAGAAGCGATTATCTTTCCCTTGTATTGCGCCTGAATCTTTACTTCATATTGCTGCCTCGGAATAATTTCCTTGAGTCTGGAAACCAGAACCTGCGCTTTTTCCATCGCGCGCTCTTCCGCGACGATTTCCGAAAACTCGTCGATCGGATCGCCGTTCAGCAATACGGTCAACGCATCGGCCTTTACTTCTTCATAACGCACGAATTCCCAGTCAAGCGACGCATATCCCGAACTGATGCTTTTGAGCCTGTCAAAAAAATCCGTAATCATCTCCGACATCGGCATTTCGTAAGTCAGCGTTACCTGATTAAGATTGTCCATGGTAATAAATTTCGCACGATACGCCTCACACAACTGCATGACATTTCCGACATATTCCTGCGGAGTCACGATAAAAATCTTTACGATCGGTTCAAAAAAATTCCTGTTTTCTCGCCGGTATTCAACCTGAGGCGGAGTCAAAACCAGATCAAGTCCGAACTCCCGTTCGAGCCTTTCCCGAATCACATCCGCATGAAGAAGTCCCAGAAATCCGACCCTGAATCCGGCGCCCAAAGCCTTGCTGTATATGCTGTTATATTCAAGCGAAGCATCGTTAAGACTTAACTTTTCCAGTGCCTTCTGTAAATTCAGAAAGTCTGCGGTATCCGTGGGAAACATTGACGCAAATACCATGGGTTTTATTTTTCTGTATCCGGGAAGGGGGTTGTGAGAGCCGGATTCAAGAACTATCGTGTCACCGACGCGTACGTCATGGATTGTCTTGAGATTGGTTACCACATATCCGATATCCCCCTGTCCCAACATTTCCGAAGATACCAGATCGGGAAGAAAATATCCCACTTCCATTGTTTCAAACTTCACGCCGCTCTGACAAAGTCTTACGCGCGTCTTCTTTCTAATGTCTCCTTCAAAAGTTCTCACGAATGCAATTACTCCCCGGTGAGGGTCATAATACGAATCGAAAATAAGCGCGGATAAACCCGCGGTGTCCGGCAGCCGAGCCGGTTGCTCCTGGGGTGGGGGAATCTTTTCAATTATCGTCTGAAGAAGTTCCTTCACTCCCGCACCGGTTTTTGCGGAAATGCAAAAAATTTCTTCATTGCGTACACCCAAAAAATCCGTAAGCTGCTTTTTTGTCTGCTCGACCCGGGCGCCCGGAAGATCAATTTTGTTTACCACGGGAATAATAACGAGATTTTTCTCCAAAGATTTGTACGCATTTGAAATGGTCTGCGCCTGAATTCCCTGGGTCGCATCCACAAGCAATACCACCCCCTCCACGCAGGCGAGAGTCCGATCCACTTCGTAGGAAAAATCCACGTGCCCCGGCGTATCAATTAGATTCAAAGTATAACGAACTCCATCAGATTCGTACGTCATCCGTACCGGCGCAAGTTTGATCGTAATGCCGCGTTCGCGCGATATGGGATTGCGGTCCAGCAGCTGCTCTTCGTGTTTGCCCGCCGCCACAACTCCGGTAATCTCAAGTAAACGGTCGGCCAGCGTCGATTTCCCGTGATCTACATGTGCGATAATGGCGAAGTTTCTGATATTCATGACTTACGCTTTCACAATTTTAACCGTAGAAGTTCCTCCCCGTATACTCCAGTAATCACCGTGGAGGACAATAAGAAGATCATTCTTTTCAATGAGTTTCCTTTCCGCCAGAATTCTTATTGCTTTCTGGATATCCACCTTTCCCACGTCTTTGTTCGCGGTATGCGAAGGCTCGCAAAAAGGAACCACGCCGTAGTCAACGGTCAATCCTTCGCTTATTTCCTCGGTGGACGCAAACGCAAAAATCGGTATGAGAGGACGGTAACGCTAAAGCATTCGGACGGTTCTTCGGGTATGGGTAAATACGAGAAAACCCGCGATGGGAAGCTTCCGCTCACGGCAGGTGATGTGCAATCCGTATGCCGTATCGCACAAAATTGCTTCCTGATCGTTTAGGCTGAACTGAAACCGTTTCCTGCTGTCTACCAGATTTTTCTTTTCGTTGAACGCGACCGTTTTTGCCATTATGCGTACTGTTTCCTCCGGATAACGTCCCGTGGCAGTTTCACCCGACAGCATCACCGCATCGGTTAAATCATAGGTGGCATTTGCAATATCGGAAATTTCCGCCCGCGTAGGCTGCGGATCCTCAATCATGGACTGCAGCATCTGTGTCGCGGTAATGACCGGAATCCCTTCGTTAATGCTCTGTTTTATCATAAGCTTCTGGTAATACGGAACTTCCTCCATGGGCATCTCGACGCCAAGGTCACCGCGCGCAACCATAATTCCGTCGCTCGATCTTTTGATTTCGCCCAAATCCTTCAGCGCTTTTTCCGTTTCAATTTTTGCGATAATTTTTGCCTTGACCTTGAACTTTTCCATCTCTTTTCTTACCACTTTGATATCCTGCGCCGAACGCACAAAAGACAGAGCCACGTAATCGATTTCTTTTCTTTGCGCAAGTTTGAGTCCTTCAAAATCCCGTTCCACCAGAACAGGAAAAGGAAAATCTGCGCCCGGAATGTTGAAGTTTTTCCGGTTCTTCAGAATGCCCTGGTCGCGGGCGCGCACAAATGTTTTTCCCTGTTTTTGTTCGACGAAAAATACATGAATGCCGTCTTCCGCCAAAACTTTCTGTCCGTTTTTCAGGTGACGAATGATTTCCGGATGCGAAATGGAAAAGCCCTTTTTTCCGTCAAATGCTTCGGCACCAAACACAAGAAGCTCATCCTTTTCGTAGGCGATTTCGTCTTTAGGCATGTTGACCCGGATTTCCGGCCCCTGAAGATCAATAAGCGTACCCACCGGCTCCTTCATTTGCCGTGCAATCCGGTTGACCCGCCCTATCCGGTCGTTATGCCATTCAATCGTATTGTGTTTGAAGTTAAACCTGAATACGTTCACCCCTGCTTGTATGAGCGCCTCAATCATCTCCGGAGAATCACAGGAAGGACCTATTGTCGCAACGATTTTGGTTAATTTCATATTGATTAGTATATCGTATGCGTCACGCTCCCACAAGCCGATATGAACGGATGCCGCGCGGAAAGTATCACGCTACCTGGGCAGTTAAGCGATTTCGGACAGCTTCAATATCCTTCTGTATCTGAAGAACAAGCGATCGGGTGTCGGAAAAAAAAATGATATCCCGGATTTTTGAAATAAATTCTATAAACACCGTTTTCCCGTAAATCAGCTCGAAGTTTTCCGGAGCATCCAGAAGATATGCTTCAAGAGAAACGTTCTTTTCGGAAAATGTGGGGACCGGCCCAAAGTGGATCGCGGCCATATAGCGCTGTGAATCAACCTTAATCCACCCCGCGTATATACCGTATTCAATGTCAGCTTCTTTCGGAATTGACATATTGACCGTCGGAAATCCCATTGTCTTTCCCCGGCCTTTTCCCTTAATGTGTACGGTTGAATATATCATAACCAAACTATCTCTCTATTCATAACCCCGCGAAATAACCGAAAATGCGGTTTGCTCCGCGTGTCTGAAAATACCGTGCAATACCGGCACCAGAACTGCGGGCACGGACCGGTACAGGTTCGCCAACCCGAAGGAAGACCCCCGGGACTTCTGGACAAGTAGCGTTTGTTCTGTCAGACCGAAAACCGCGGGAATCATGGCAAACGTCATTACCACCATTAACCGGAGCCAGGAAGGCAACCAACCCAAAAACTTCATCAGCTCCAACGGCGTCGTATAGCTCGTAAATACCAGAATCACCAGGGTAATATCCAGTAACCGCATCGAAGTAGTCAGCGCGGAAAACACCCGGCCGGATACGGCTACCCCCGTATTGAACAAGAGCTGGAATACAAATACCGAAACACAGACATACGCCGCATACCTCAGACGCGACATGATAATTGTTTTCTTGTTGCCGGCAAATACCGCAATGCCCGCAAGAACCAAAAACCAGAACAGTTCCCACAAAGACATGCCGGTCAGGATAACAAAACTGAGCACGATTACTCCGGCAACCTTCACAAAAGTCAGTATGATCTTCATAGTGGTCAGGGAATTTTTATGCCGATGTCATGCAACTGTGTTGTCTGCGAAAAAACATCGTGTGCGGACCCCTGCAAAACGATCCGTCCCTGATGAATAACCGCAACCTCCGATGCATACTGTTTCAAAAACGAGGTATCGTGTTCAATAATCACGATTGTATTTCCTTTCCGGTGAAGACGATCAAGAATGGCATACATCTGAAGAGTGCTTTTGTAGTCCAGCATGGACGTTGCCTCATCCAGCACGATGTATCCGGGATTCATGGATAACACGCATGCAAGGCACAGCTTCTGTTTCTGCCCGAATGAAAGCGAATGCGGGTCCCTATCCTCGAATCCGTCCAAACCAACCTGTACGAGGGCTTCGTGAATCCTGATGTCAAAATCCTTAACGCCGATGTTCCTGAGCCCGAATTCGAGTTCTTCCCTGACCGACAAATTGAAAATCATATGATCCGGATTCTGAAACACCATGCCGACTTTTCTCGCAAAAAACGACACCGGTTTTTTTTTCGTATCATCGCCCTCAACCAGTACCGAACCCGTCATGCGGCCCTGTATTTCGTGGGGAATAAGGCCGTTCAGCAGAAGACTGAGCGTGGTTTTTCCCGAACCGTTCGTGCCGGTGATACCGTAAAAACTTCCATGGAGAATCTGCAGACTGATTCCGTCCAGCACCTTGTTTCCGTCCGGATAGGAAAAAGATACGTTTTTTAATGCTATTCCTTCCGCTTGGGAATCACTTTGTTTTTGCATACTTTGAAAGCCTGAATCGGTAAACCAGAATCCATGCAAGGGACAATTCCACCGCACTCTGCACTACATTAAACAAAACGATGACAAACCACGGTATGACCTGTATGGCTTTTGAAGGACTCAGTCCCGTCCAGATAGGTATGGCGTAAAAATAATTAAGGGGCAAAACCAGCGCGCACCGGACAACAACCGAAATCAAAAACGGCATCACCAATGCAGCGGGTTTCACGTAATAAGAGAGTTTTTTTCTAAACATCGCAAGAACCGCAGCCAGCGCAAGAAGCGTCGGAACGGTAGCGACCCATTTCATGCTCGCTCCAAGCCATGTATCCGGCGCAAAAAGCGTAATCATCACCGCGCCCAAAACGGATACGATCAATGAACTTCGCAACCCGAAAAGAAAATAGGCAATAATCCAGGTAACCGCCACAATATCGATCCACATGCCAAACTGTGGGGACTGATACCCGATATGCACCAACTGTACCGCAGCGGAAAAAGCCGCCAAACCCGCAATTACGGAAATCTGGCGAACGGAAAAGTGTTTCATAGATAGGATAAAATAATAATAAATCCCGACGCTATAGTTATTGGCCCGCAAGAGCGTAACTTCGGGATAGAACGGCTCGTGAACGAACCATCAAAAAACCCCGTCTCCGGGGAATTGCATAAAGAATCTTTTTAATAAAACAGTGCCTATGGCGAAATATTCTCCGGGAAACGGCCCGAAATATCCGAAGCCGGATCTCCACA
>JBJKRW010000056.1:0-2975 GCA_046704445.1 Microgenomates group bacterium | reverse complement strand
CAGTTAACCCGATAATTATGCAGAAGCAACAGGATCTCCAGTTTGACTACCGGTTCGGATTCTCTGTACCCCAGGACTACGTATTCAAAGCGAAAAAAGGACTGAACGAGAAAATAGTCTATACGATCTCCAAAATGAAAAATGAACCGGACTGGATGACGAAAAAACGACTGGAAGCCTATGCGATATTCAGGAAGAAACCGATGCCTGAATGGGGTGCGGATCTTTCGGATATAGACTTTGACAATATTTATTATTACATAAGGCCGACGACTACCCAGGCTTCATCGTGGGAAGAATTGCCGAAAGGCATAAAGGAAACGTACGACCGGATCGGCGTTCCGGAAGCGGAGAAAAAATTCCTGGCGGGAGTGTCGGCGCAGTTCGAATGTCTCACTGGGGATTCGATGATATTTGGTCCTTTTGGAGCGGTCCCTTTGTTAAATATTAAGCCAGGCATGATTGTATATGCTTTTGACGAAAAATCTCGATCGATTAAAAAACAGAAAGTAAAAAAAATAATATATAAAGGTAAAAAACAGGTATATAAACTTGCAGTTGCAGGACGAGATATTAAATGTACGGATAATCATCCTTTTTTTGTTTTGAAGTACAAAAGGATACAAGGAAAAAAAAGAGGAATATTTTCTGTCGGATGGGAATATTTTAATCATATTTCTGACAGTGACTATGTGGCGATCATTAAAGATCTGCCCGACGAAGGAAAATCATACAAGTTGCCTTATATTACTTTTGAAAACGAATATAAAGGAAAAAATCAAGTAACTTCATTTGCATTCACTTCGAGCAAATTCTATTCAAGGAGACAAAAAGAGTTATCCATTCCATCTCATACGACCGAGGATTTTATGTGGTTGGTTGGTTTATATTATGGCGATAGATATATAACGAGAGCATCAAAAAAAAATCTGTACGAAGTATTCTCTATTGCAATACCAAAATCCGAATATTCAATAAGAAAGAAACTGAAACAGAGTTTGTATGACTGTTTTCATTACAGACTTGTTCAAGATAGCGATTTGTATAGAGTAAGAATTTTTTCTCAACCGATTGTTTCTTTAATGAAATCGATTAACATTACGGGTAAAGCCCATACTAAATCAGTCCCGCTTTGGATTTTTAGTCTTCCTAAAACACAGAAACTAGCTCTTATAGGTGGATATATTGATTCAGATGGATATTTAAGAAACTCGGATAAAAACTGTGATGTTTGGATAACAAGTGTTAATAAAGAATTACTTATCTCATTTCAGATGCTCGGTTTATCCTGTGGATTGCATGTAACCGGAATTCATACATTTTCAACGAAAGACATTAGGGATAAAAAAAAGAGGAGAATTGGTTATAGATTACAAATTACCGGAGACCTTTCTTCATTGACAAAATATTCCATAAAAGTTAAACAAGGTTTTAAGAAAAGAAAATACTATCATAGTTATAGTTCACATCATAGATCTCGTATAACAAAGTATGTTAGCGATTATGTAGGTTTTGCAGCAATGAAAAACAAAACATATTCTGGAGAAGAAGATGTTTTTGATATTGAGGTTGAAGGCGATCATAATTTTATTGCAAATGGGATTATTGTTCATAATTCCGAAGTCGTGTACGAAAGCATAACCCGCGAGCTGAAAAAAATCGGCGTGCTGTTCTGCGATATGGATACGGCACTGCGAAAATACCCGTCAATAGTCAAAAAATATTTCGGCACGGTCATTCCCGCACACGACAACAAATTTGCAGCGTTGAATTCATCGGTCTGGTCTGGCGGATCATTTGTTTATGTTCCAAAAGGAGTGCATGTCAAACTGCCTTTGCAGGCATATTTCCGCATTAACGCGGAGCGGTTCGGCCAGTTCGAAAGGACATTGATTATTGCCGATGAAGGAAGCTTTGTGCATTATGTGGAAGGCTGCACGGCTCCCATTTATACAACCAACTCGCTGCATGCCGCAGTCGTTGAGATCATTGTCAAGAAAAATGCGCGGGTCAGATACACTACGGTTCAGAACTGGAGTAAAAACGTTTACAATCTGGTGACCAAACGTACGCATGTGCAGGAAAACGGCATCATGGAATGGGTTGACTGCAATATAGGCAGCAAGGTGACCATGAAATATCCGTCGTGTTATCTCATGGGAAAAAATGCGAGAGGAGAGGTTCTCTCGATTGCGTTTTCCTCCAATGACCAGCACCAGGACGCGGGAGCAAAGATGTTTCATTTCGCACCCAATACTTCTTCGCGCATCATTTCGAAATCGATTTCAAGAAAAGGCGGCAGGACGTCATACCGGGGAATGGTTCAGGTGATGCCCGGCGCCAAGAACGCATCGGTCTACGTAAGCTGTGACGCATTGCTGATTGACGAGCAGTCCAGATCCGACACCTATCCTGACATGCGCATTAAGGCGGATGATGTAGACGTACAGCATGAAGCGACTGTGGAAAAACTCGGCGAGGAAAAATTGTTTTACCTGACTTCCCGCGGTTTATCAAAAACCGACGCCGAAGGACTGCTGGTCAACGGATTTATCGATCCGGTGGCAAAGGAGATTCCTCTTGAGTATTCAATAGAGTTAAACAGGCTTATCAATTTGGAAATGTCTGGAAGCGTCGGATAACCATGAATCACTTTATACACCTGAAAGAACGGGACAAAAAGCTTGAGCTCAAGGAACCAGGAGAGTACACGGTTTTTTTCCACAATCTTTCGGGTGAGCTCGTTTTTGACCTTACGGCAGCGCATATCCATTTGGATATCTACGGACTGTATGTCGGAACCGGCCACAGCGACTTTTCCATCCGGACAGTGCAGCGGCACCGGGAATCTTCGGCATCGTCAAATCTTCTGATCAAAGGAGTTTTTTTCGACCAGTCAAAGTTCCATTACCGGGGTCTGATCAGGATCGAGAAGAAAGCGCAGAAAAGCAGGGCATATCAGAAAAACCAGAATC
>JBJKRW010000055.1:0-7292 GCA_046704445.1 Microgenomates group bacterium | reverse complement strand
TATTATGACCAGGTCGAGATCCTGTTTCATCTCGTCCATCGCGTTTACAATTCCTTCAACCTGAAGCGTATCGCTAAAAAGGATTTTTTCCAAATCGGTTTTCAGCCGGTCGGCTCTTGATTTAATTTGATCCGCAGCCTCTTCCCCCGATATATAGAGCGCTTTCATGTGCTGGATGGATTGAAGAACAAGCGTGGATTTTCCTATGCCCGGTTCTCCGGTAAGAAGCACGACCTCTCCCGATACGAAACCTTCTCCGAGGACCCGATCAAACTCGAATATTTCTGTTTTAAGGCGGGAGATTTGCGCCGATGAAATTTTTTTCAGCGACATCAATTTTATTTTTTTTACGTTTTCTCTATTCTGTTTTCCCCGGGAATCAAAAGAAGATTGTTGGACAAACGTATTCCATTGTTGACAATCGGGGCATCTCCCCATCCATGATGCGCTGCCGTATCCGCAATTTGAACAGATAAACATAAGTTTATAAAGTTTTAATGTTCATAAGGTTCGTAAAGCGAGAGGCAATTTTTGTAAACTTTAAGAACTTTATGAATCCTAAGGACCGGTTACATTGTTTCTACGGTCTTTATTCCCAGTAAATAAAGCCCTTTTTGTAATACGTTTCCTGCGGCGCGGGTCAATACTAGTCTGAAATTTTTGACGTGTTGTTCAGATTTCAGAATAGGGCATTTTTGATAAAACAGATTATATTTCTGTGCGACATCATAGAGAAAATTTGCAATAAGGTTCGGGGAGAATGAAACCGCCGCTTCATGTACCACGGATTCGAAACGCGGAAGCAGTCGGAGCAGCGCGATTTCTTCAGGCGACATCTGTTTCGGCAAAGAATCGAGTACGGATTTGCCGGATTTATGCAATATGCTTCTGGTCCGTACAAACGTATACAGCAGATATGGGCCCGAATTACCTTCGATGGAAATTGATTCTTCGATGTCAAAAGCAATCTGGTTCTGCGTACTGTTTTTAAGAAACGCGTATTTGACTGCGGCGACCGCAAGAGCCTCGGGAATTTCTGAGGTATTTTCGTATTTGTCCTTTATTTTTTTCTTTGTTTCATCAAGAAGCCAGTTTGCCTCGATTATATTTCCCTGCCGTGAAGACATTTTGCCGTGTTTGAGTTTGACCCATTCGTACACGAGGTGATGTTGTTTGTCTTTGAACTTATCCGGATTAATGATTTCTTCCACTTTAAAGGTTACTTTGAAAAAACTTTTTTGTTCCGGCGTAACCACATGGATGCATTTGTCCAGATTTCCGAATTCGGACATCTCTTTTTCCGCAAGTGCGAGTTCTTTTCCTTCATATGTAGGGAATCCGAGTGAGTTGACAAAAACCCTTGTATCCAATCCGTATTTTGAGCCGTTGAATACGATTGCTCCCTTGCTTTTTTCCAGAATGCCGTCATGCAGCGCTTTCATGACGATTTCCTTTCCTCTCTCGGGCAACTCGCTTTCGAAAAAGAATCGCCGGAAAAACGTATCGACACGTTTATATACCCCGTTGAAATATTCCAGACTCCAAGCGCGTGTTTCTTTCCACAAAGACATTATTGCGGGATCTTTCTCGTATATTTGGCGGTTGATCTCTATGATTTCACGCTTTGCTTCTTCGTCGTCTTCATATGCTCTTGTTCCCGCGCTGTACATTTTTCCTATGAATTCGGTTCTGTCCTGTATGGTTTTTAATTTCCGTATATGCGCTTTGTTTCGTTTGACCATATAGAGACATTTGGCAATATGCAAACCCACATCTCCCTGGTAATTGACGCGGATTGCCGTATTTCCGACCGCCTCGAGAATCCGCACCACTGATTCTCCGGTGGAAATGTTCCTTAAATGTCCGATATGGAAAAGTTTGAGAGTATTCGGATGCGCATATTCAACCATTACTTTTTTTTGAGGACCCATGTGAAAATCGGGAAACGCGAATTCATTACGGGAAAATCTTGATACCGTATCGGTTTGTTTAGCGCGGGAAATCCAAAAATTAAGGAATCCCGGCTTTATAATGTCTATTCTTTCTACGAGGTCGTTTTTCGGGAAATTATTTTTCAGGGTTTCGGCGATCTCCATGGGAGGTTTCTTGATCTGTTTTGCGAGTTTAAGCGCAACGCTGCTTGAAAAGTCTCCGAATTTTTCGTTGGCGGGATGATCCAGAGGAATTTCTTGAGGATTGACCCGAAGAGCTTTTACGGATTCGTGTAGGTAGCGAATAAGATGGTCTTCCATAGCCTCTATATCATATCATAAAACCAGGACCGTTTCCGTCCGAGTTCTTGAAGCGGTTGCGGGAAATCGACGCTCGGTATACAATGACAGAATATGTGGTTTTGGTATTCGTTATCCGCCGCAACTCTCAGCGCCGTTTCCGTTATCATCAACAAACGGGTTTTGAAAAATGTATCTCCCTTGTTGCTCTCTTGGTCTCTTTTTAGTCTGTCTATCCCGTTACTGTTTGTCGTAGCGTTTAAAGACGGCATGCCGAAGGTCAACGGAATGTTTTTTTTTGGCGCGTTGGGTTCGGCTCTATTTTTTGTGTTTGCAAAAAATATAAGCCTTGACGTCATTAAAAACCACGATCTGTCGCGCATTTACCCGCTCAGCTCTATCGGTCCTTTGTTCGCTTATGTGCTCGCGCTTATTTTTTTATCCGAACATATCCGCCCTATCGCATTGGCGGGAATATTGTGTATTGCCGCGGGGACCTATACGCTTAATATCGAACAGGCTAAAGAACATATTCTTAAACCTTTCGGATTGTTATTCGGCCATAAAGGTTCATTTCTTTTTCTCGTCGCGGTTTTTCTTTCAACCTGTTCCGCGCTGTTTGATAAAATCGGCGTAACGAATACGTTTCCGACAAACGCCGCCGCAACTCTTCTTTTGGAAAATATCTGTATGGGAATTTTGCTCGGAACCCTATTGACGAAGCATGACCGTACATGGATTCATAAAGTTCGGATACATTTCGTCAAACTGTTTATTGCGAGCGTTATTTACAGCGCGATGGGGATTTTGCTGTTGACCGGTTTTGCCGAAGGGCCTCTGGCTTTTGCGTATGTCATCAAAAAGACCGAGATATTTTTTATTTTATTTATGAGTTATATTTTCTTTAAAGACAGGTTGACCAAACATGTTTGGTTTGCGTCGGCTCTCATGCTGATCGGTATATTTTTGATTAAAGCGACCTGATGCGTATGAAACGAATCATTGCGAAAGCTCGGGGAAACAGATCATTGTTTGCAAAGGCAGGATTGCTGTTTGTGACGTTTGTGTGGGGCTCCACATTCGTTGTCGTTAAAGATACTCTTAAATTTGTTGATCCTTTTATACTTGTCGGTTACCGGTTCGTACTTGCATCGGTTATTCTCGGTGCGATATTATACGCGAAAAGGAAGAATCTTTTTTTCCGGTTCAAATCGGGCGCGATACTCGGAATTATTTTATGGTTCCTGTACGGTCCTCAAACATTGGGATTGCGATATACTTCCGCTACGAACTCCGTTTTTATTACGGGGCTTTTTATCGTATTTGTTCCGCTATTCTCTTTTGCGTTATTCAGACGTATTCCTTCAAAATTGAAAATCGCCGCGAGTCTGATTGCGCTGTTCGGTCTCTGGTTTTTAACGGGGGGATTGCGGAATATCAATTACGGGGATATGCTTACACTGATTACCGCAATGGCGGGTGCGCTTCACATATTGGTTGCGGACCATTTTATCAAGAAAAATATTGACCCGTACGTTTTAAGCTTTCAACAATTTCTTGCGACCGGCACAATAAGTGTGGCAATTGGACTTATCTGGAATCTTTCGTTCCGGGTAGACGCAACCCCGGCAATTATATCAATCTTGTTTTTGACACTGGTGCCGACTTTGTGCTGTTATGTCATACAGCTGGTTTCCCAGAAATTTCTGTCTGCGGTGACGGTTGCTATTTTTCTTGCGGCAGAACCTATATTCGGCGCTCTTTTTGCATGGACTGCCGGAAACGAAAAATTTAAACTGTGGCAGGGATTCGGCGGACTGCTTATTGTTGCGGGAATGTTGCTGTCGGAGGCAGGGTCACTGTTTTTTAGGCCCGTACAAAAAACCGGATGACGTTTTTCGTATGGAATTGTCAAAAACATCCCAACAGAAAAAAGCGCAGGGTATATAATATATTCTATGAAAGCAAAGCTCGCATTACTGTTTATTTTGGTTTTGGGGTTTGTCATTTTCGTGACCGTCAAATTTTTCATATTTGACAAACAGAATGAAATCGGGAAACTGAAGATTCTGTCATCGCCTCCCGCGAGTATTTTTATTGACAATGTGGCGATCGGCAAAACCCCGTTTGAAAATAATTACAAAACAGGAGAATATATTCTCAAATTGATTCCCGAAGGGAGCGCCACTGAAACCGCTTCCTGGAACGGGAAAATTCAGGTGTACCAAAATGCATTAACCTATGTAAACAGAGAATTGGGTACTTCGGACATTAATTCCGCAGGCGAGATTTTTACGACTACCAGAATGAAAACTTCTCCTAAAAGCGGGGGATACGGTGAAATTGACGTGAATACGGACCCTCAGGGGGCAATCGTTACTCTTGACAACGACGAAAAAGGAGTTGCTCCGCTTATTATGCAGGATGTTCCGCAGGGTGATCACGAGCTTTCGGTTTACATGCCGGGTTTTTTCAGAAGAACGCAGAAGATAAACGTGGATACGGGATATGTGGTTAACGCTTCGTTTAAATTGGCGATCAATCAGACAGAACAAGCTCAACTTAGTCCGACGCCGACCCTTGATCAGACTGCGACACAGAGCGCCGCATTGTCCGGCAAAACCGTTGTATCAATAAACGACAATCCTCAGGGTTGGTTGCGCGTGCGTGCCGATGCTTCAATAGACGCAAGCGAAGAAGCGAAAATTAAAACGGGCGGGACGTATGAATATGTAGATTCGCAGGACGGTTGGTATGAAATCAAATTCAACGGTGATGAAAAAGATTTGGTTTCCGGCTCATTTGATACGGGTTGGGTATCTTCGGAATACGCAACGAAAAAAACCGAATGAATGGAGAAAAAACTCGTTCATTTATCTTTCCAGATAACCTTGTTGTACAGGATATACGAATAGGGAATAATCAGGAACATAATGACAAATGCCTTATACACATACCAGTGTTTTCGTCCGAAGACATTGACCAGAAGCTGTATTCCAATCGTTTGTATCAGAATGGATCCGGATGAAACCAGATTAAATTTAAAGAAATTCCATGCATAGCTTTTTTTTGAATGTGCGATTTTTTTGTGACTGAAGCTCCAGAAATTATTCAAAAGGAAATTCGAGACGATGGCGGTTTCGGTACTGGCCAGAGTAGCTGCCCAGACCAGAGCTTTTGCTTTTTCAATCAACGCATATGAAATGCCGAAGTCAATCGCAAACCCGATAAGACCGACAATGACGAATTTGATAAAAGGAGAATGATTGAATACATACCATACGGTATGGGTTATATATTGCGCGGAGTTAATCTTGGAGACTCCTGATTTTCTGTCTTTAAACTGTATGGGGATTTCCGAGATTCGAGCCTTGTGTTTGAGCGCATAATCAAGAAATGCTACCTGAAATACGTATCCTGAGTAGTTTTTGATATGATTGAAAGCAGCTTTGACGAGCCAGGTCTTGATTGCCCGATAGCCGTTTGTCCATTCGGTGATATTCGGCTTCATGAAACCGAATTTTATAAACAAGTTGGCGCCGACTGAAAATATTTTTCTGTGTATGCCCCAGTCGGAAGGAATTGATCCGCCCTTCATATATCTTGATCCCACTACCATATCCGCGCCTTCCTCTATTTTTTTCAGAAATTTCGTGAGATCTTCCGGATTATGGGAATAGTCGGCGTCCATTTCAAACATGATATAGGGATTGAGGTGGTCCAGTCCCCAGGTAAATCCGTTGATATATGCTTTTCCGAGCCCCTCTTTTTTTGTTTCAAGGATATGGAGTCGAGAATATTTTTTTTTGAGCCGTTTTACGATTGACGCGGTCCGGTCGGTTGACCGGCTGTCTACAATAAGCGTATGTATTTCCCACAAATCCGTATGTGATTGCTGTGAAAAGATATGGTTAACCAGTTGTTCAATACTGCCTTCTTCGTTATAGGTCGGAAGGATGATGAGCGCCTGTTTCATAGATATCTGGTTTTAAAATATTCGATGGTGTCCTGGAGTCCTGCATCCAGATTTACACGAGGCCACCAGTTCAATAGTTTCTTTGCTTTTGAAATATTGGGTTGACGCTGTTGCGGATCGTCTTTGTCAATCGGGCAGAAAGTGATATCGGAAGGCGATTTTGTTTTTTTCTTAATGACGCGGGCCAGATCCAGAATTGAACGTTCGTCAGGGTTCCCGAGATTAATAATTTCTCCTTTAAGACCGGGAGCGGCGCCCAGTTTATATAATCCGGCAACAAGATCCGATACATAACAGAAAGACCTGGTTTGAGTTCCGGTTCCGTACACCGTCAACGGCTTGTCCGTTATGCATTGCATAATGAAATTTGATACGACTCTTCCGTCGTTCTGTTCCATATTCGGGCCGTAAGTATTGAAAATTCGCGCAATTCTTATGTCAAGGTCATATTTCCGGAGGTAACTGTAACTGACTGCTTCCGCATAACGTTTTCCCTCGTCATAACAGGAGCGGGGTCCCACCGGATTGACGTTTCCCCAGTAAGATTCAACCTGTGGATGAATCATCGGGTCACCGTATATTTCCGATGTGGAAGCGAGAATAAATTTTTTGCTTTTTGTTTTCCTGCAAAACTCAAGAAGTTTATACGTTCCTTCGCTGTTGACTCTCAGAGTCTCAAAGGGATGTTTTTTATACTGTATCGGCGAAGCGGGGGAAGCAAGATGATAGACAAGATCATAGGATTGTTCGAATTCTTTAAAGTCATAGGAAATGATATTCTGTTTGATAAAGGTAAATTTCGGATTATTTTGGAAGTTTTTCATGTTTTCCAGAGATCCCGTAAGAAGATTGTCGATCACCACTACTTCGTGTCGTTCTCGGAGAAAAAATTCGGTAAGATTTGATCCGATGAAGCCCGCTCCCCCCGTAATTAAAATATGCATACGCTTTAATTATCTGCCTATGGAAAAATAACTAAATCCCATTTTTTTCATAAGCGCAGGATTGTAGATGTTCCGTCCGTCAAATATAAAAGGAAATTTCATTAATTTTTTTACTTTTAGAAGGTCGATCTGTTTAAATTC
>JBJKRW010000054.1:0-10979 GCA_046704445.1 Microgenomates group bacterium | reverse complement strand
GTCTTTGATCGGATGACCTCTGAAGCCGAATCCGGTTATGTATTCTTTACTTACAGCCCGAAAGAATTCAAGCCGGATATTTCCCGGCCATTCCGCTTAAGCGAATATTCACGCAACAAGCGCGATGCATATATTCCGTATCTGAAAAACAATCGTTTTGCGGATGCATCGGACAAAACAATACGAACGACCGCAAAAAAAATCGTCGGGAAAAATTCCGACGTGATACAAATCATGCGCTCGTTATATTCCCATGTTTATGATTTCTGCACGTACGGAAATCCCACAAGGAACCTCTATTCCTACCGGCAGGTCTTGCAAAATTCCGTTACCGATTGCGGAGGATTTTCAAATCTTCTGATAAGTCTGCTTCGTTCATGTAATATCCCGGCACGCCTGATCGTAGGTTTTTTGGTGCGTCCCGGCATTATAAAGGAGTTCCTGGCACGACAGTTCGGATTCAAATCCGCACTGGTTAATCTCACCTTTCGGTCGCTGTATATGCACGTATGGCCTGAAGCAATGTTGCCTGACGGATCGTGGATTCCTCTTGACGTATCCATGGAATGGCAGAGAAACCATCACATAACAAAATTTGCCGGAGGATTCGGATATATCCCTGCCGACAGACTCGTGATATCCAGCGGAACCGACCTTACATTTACATTAAAAGGAACACCACATACATTACCGTTATTACAAAATCCCGTTTGGATTTAAATACATTCTATGATCAGTACGGACTTTGCACCAAATGAAAGACTTTCCGACGCAATCGTCAGTTTGAAGCTTCTTTTTGCTCCATGGAAATGGAAACAAGGCAAGGAACTCTATAGACTGAAAAAATCGGTTCTTTCGCAGCTGTTTCACGTAAAGGACAAAAGTATGTCAGTATGTTTTTTCCTTTCCGGACGCTCCGCGCTATACCATCTTTTGCAGTCTCTTCACCTGCCTGCTAACAGTGAGGTCCTTGTGCAGGGGTTTACCTGCGAAGCCGTAATCCTTCCAATTCTTGCTCACGGGTTAAAGCCGGTTTATGTTGATATAGAAAGCCAATCATTTTCAATGAACCCTATAGAATTGGAAAAGAAGATTACGCAAAAATCAAAAGTAGTCATCGTTCAGCACAGTTTCGGCATTCCGCCGTTGTATCTGAATACAATACGCTCCATTAGCAAACGCCATAATCTCGTGCTGATTGAAGATATAGCACATGGCTATAATCAGGAGATTCCTTCGTTTCAAAATCGCTACCGACAGGGGAAAATTCCCAATTCTTATTTTATTTTGTCTTTTGGCCGTTCAAAAGCCCTGTCCTCGGTCTTCGGCGGGGGAGTGGCGACGAACAACAGAACCGTGGCAAACGAACTCGAGGAACGGAGTTCCTCCATGGGTATGCCGTCGGGATTTTTTATATTCAAAACCTTACTGTATAAACCGTTAAGCGTCATCATCAAAACAACTTATCCGATATTGCTGGGAAAAATTATTCATTTTATCTGTCTTCGTCTGAATATCCTTATCCCGGAAATAAGCCCGAGAGAGAAGAGGGGAGAGTATGACCTGTTACTTGATAAATCCTTTCCCAACGGGCTTGCGTGCTTGCTGCTCCATCAGCAAAAGAAATATGAGAGTCTGCAGTCTCAACGCAAAAGAATAGTCAATCTTTACGACAAAAGCCTTAAAAAAATTATTAAAAGTTTTGATATCATAGCATTAAGCAGATATCCTTATCTTGTCGAGGATCGAAAAAGTCTTATAAGGGTAGCGGCAAAAAAACATATTTATCTGGGGAACTGGTACGATCAGGTCGTCGGACCAAAAGGATTTAGCCTCAGAAAAGCAAAGTATTCTCAGGGAAGTTGTCCTGTGGCCGAATCGGTATGTCAATCCATAATCAATCTGCCGACGTCCATTACGGAACAACAGGCAAAAACCGTGATCAGACTTATTTCCCTGACACATGAAAGAAGATAATGTTGACATTAAACGACGTTAAAAAATGAAAATCAAAACCGTAAAAAAAACCGTCTGGGACGCATTCTTCAATAAAGCGGGTTCGCCGTCGTTTCTGCATTCCTGGGAATGGGGAGAGTTCGAAAAATCAACGGGATACCCTGTATATAGATTCGGGCTCTATGACAACAAAAATATATTGATTTCCATATTACAGGTCATTCATGTGCGTGCGAGGCGCGGGAATTTTCTTTTTGTTGCTCACGGGCCCGTCACAACAAGCAACAAACCTCTAACGTCTTCTCAACTCTCTTTCCTTACTGAAACATTGATCGATCTGGCAAAAAAATCCGGATGTTCGTTCATCAGAATAGCTCCGGTTTGGATCGATTCAACAAGCAATCGAAATCTTTTCTCGAAACTTGGATACAAGACGGCACCTATTTATATGCATTCCGAAAGAAGCTGGGTCTTACCGCTTTCAGTACATGCTGATACGGTGGACAAAGAAGCCTCAATTTCAAATAATCAACAGGAAAGCAATCTATTGGCGGCCATGAGAAAAACCACAAGGTATTCAATCCGGAAAGCAATAAGGGAAAAGGTAATAATCGAATCAAGAAACGATCGTGAAGCCCTGGATATATTCTGGAACGTTTACCGTAAAACCGCCGAAAGAGAACGATTTGTGCCGTTTTCAATGAAATTTATTAAAAAAGAGTTTGAGGCTTTCCATAAGTCCGGAAATTGTTTACTCCTTCTCGGAAAAGATCCCGTATCACAAAAATACGTGGCCGCAGCCTTGATTTTGTTCACACCCTCATCTGGTTTTTATCACCAGGGAGCCTCAATCCATACGAAAACTCCTGTGATGTATCTGCTCCAGTGGGAAGCCATCAGATACGCAATAAAACGAAATTGCCGGTATTATAACTTCTGGGGTATTCTGAAAAAAGGAAGAACTCCTGACAGTTGGGAAGGACTCAGTCTTTTTAAAACCGGATTCGGCGGCTTGCAAATCGATTATGTGCCTACCCAGGACTTTGTGCTCTCTCCGTTATATTACGCAACAGCTCTATACGAAAAATATTTGGCATGGAAACGAAACAGATAACCGGACATTGCGCGTGCATTATTCCGTTTTATAACGAAGGACCTCGCCTTATTGGCGTGCTTAATACGGTATCCCGGGTCTCCAATCTTGATTCCGTAATCTGCGTAGACGGGGATTCGGACGAATGCATCCGGTCGGAAATCCGGAAACGATTTCCCCGGGTACAATATATCCGCATGTCGAAAAACCTCGGAAAAACCGCGGCGATGTGGGAAGGAGTCAAGCACACCCGCGCTAAGTATGTCATGTTTGTCGATGCGGATCTTCGCGGTTTGCGCAAAGAGGAACTGGAACAGGCAGTTGATTACGCCGTACATCATAAAGAGATCGGTATGATCATTCTGCGGCGCATCCGGGGAGATTTAGGATCAACCTGGCTCCGTGCCGATACCGTATTTTCCGGGGAACGCATACTCAGAAGAAAAGATTTCCTCCGTGTCGTTCGGTTGTTCAAACCTAAAAATTACCAGATAGAAATTGCAGTAAACAGATTCATGATTCAACAAAAACAACGAGTCTACTGGATGCCTTCTTCGGGAATAAATACCGTAAAAACAAAAAAAGCCGGTTTTTTTCGGGGATTGTGGGATGATATACGCATGCACTTCAGTATGATTAAGTTCATGGGATGCAGAAGTTATGCATACCAGACTCTGTTCTTTTGCAGGAAACAGGCCCCTCAAACCTCCAGCCGCGCAAACTGACCCACCTGCTTTGACTTTTTAAACATGTAGTTAAAAAACAGTACCGTCAAGGCAACATATACCAGATTCATTACAAACGCAAGCAGCATGAACGCGAAATGTATTCTGTGATCAACAAGCGTACTTCTTGCCGCTTCAAATACATAGGTCACGGGAAACAGATAGGCAATCTGACGCAAAGGAGGCGGAAGAATACTTACCGGATAGATAACCGCCATTAACGGCTGTACCATAGTCACCAATCCCCACGAAAGCGCCTGTACCTGGGTCCCGAAACGGAAGATCAGTGAAAGATTGAATATGCCCAGCGCAAATGCAAACATGACAAGATTGACAAAGATACAGGCAAGATTTATCAATCCCAATTCCAGGATGTTGAAATGGAATACGAACGCCGCGAGCAAACCAGCCATCAACACGACGAATAACGCCTTAATCGTACCGGAAATGGTGTAGGAAAGAAGATACTCACTGGTGGAAACCGGCGCAATAAAGATGTTCGTAAGATTTTTTGCCCATACGTCCCACAGGCACCCGACGGCAATGGAATACTGTGTGATGCTCACAATCTGCCAAAGAATGATTCCCAACAACACATATTTTCCCACCATTCCTCCAGACACACCGACAAGGTACAGCGCGAGAAACCCGAGCACCACAATCGAAAACAGCGGATAAATGATAATGTCGTTCACGATCTCGTATGAATGCCGCATGATAAAGCTTTCATGCAATAAAATAGCCTTAATCCTGTTGAAAGACATACGATTTGCCTCTGGCAATTTGTAAAAACACATCGTCCAGCGTCGGCTTCTGTACTTCAATGTCCGTAATCCAGACACCCTGTTTGCTCAAACCGAAAATAAGCTTGGGAATAAGCTTTTCGTGCGTTTTGACAATCACCACGTTTTCGTTGGCGAATTCATACTCCTGTGTATGTTCTTTCATATATTCCTCAACTTTATCCTTCCCCTGATCAAAGGTCAGCTGGAGCATCGCCCGTTCTATCCGTTTGGTCAATCCGAGAGGCGTATCGTGTGCCACGATTTTTCCGTGATCCATAAAAATCACCCGGTCGCAGATGCGGGTCACTTCATGCATATTATGACTCGTATAAAGAATGGAAATATGCCTGTCTTTCTTAAGTCCTTCAATAAGAGACAATACCTTATCGCTTATGTCCGGATCAAGGGATGCGGTCGGTTCATCCATAAGAATGATCTCCGGATCGTTCAGGAGAGATTTCATGAGATTCACCCTGGTCTGTTGCCCTGAAGAAAGATCATGATACCGCTGTTTCTTCATGTCCTTCATGTGAAAATACTCCAGCAGTTCCTCGATCTTACGCTTCGGGTCTTTAATCTGGTAAAGATAACCGAATACCAGCAGATTTTCCCACACTGTGGTCCGTCCCTGCAAAGTATTGAACGCGGAGGTGAAATTGATACGCTGAAGGCACTGCTGCTTATGCAAAACAAGATCCGTACCGAAATAGGAAATGGACCCGGATGTGGGAGTCGTAATGCCAAGAAGCATTTGGATCGTAGTGGTTTTTCCCGCACCGTTTGGTCCGAGCAATCCCAGTATCTCTCCTTCCTTGAGTTCCAAACCGATATGATCCACTGCGGTAAATTTCTTGCCGCGGGAAGAAAAGGTTTTTGTCAGATTCCGAACGGAAAGCACCATATGACGATTATAGCACGCGGATAAGAATCACTGTGTGCTGCCGTAGGTTTCAAGAACCTTTACCATAGTCTGGGGACCAAAAAGACCGGGACGTATTCTCGGCAAATACATAAGGTTGGATTCGGAAAGCATGACGCCGGGAATGACCGAAACCGCGGCGGTATATCCCGCCTGCTTTACCATTGTGAGCGTATCGGCGCTAAACGCACCGTAGGGATATGCAAACGTCATAACCGTTACTCCGAATCTTTTTTCCAGCTTCTGTTTGCTCTGAACGATCTGCGTAAGAGCCTGGCTTTCGGGCATTTGTTTCAGATAAACATGGTCAAGCGTGTGCGAACCGAGTTCGACCAGGCCGCTCGCAAGCACTTCTTTAATTTCAGCATCGGTCAAAAAACCTTTTCTGTTTATATAATCGTAAATGACATAAATGGTCGCGCGCATCCGGTATTTCTTGAGCAACGGAAATACATCGCGGTAGAAATCTTCGTATCCGTCATCAAATGTCAATACAACGCTTTGTTTTCCCGGAACAATATTCCCGTTGAGAATATCCGGAATATCCCGTACAAAATATGTCCGGTATCCGTTATCGTGAAGCGCTTTCATTTCCGCTTCAAAGGTTGAAGGAACAATATCAAGTCGTTTGCGTATGATGTCGTTTATGTCTTTGACATATTCCACATAGTGATACATGATAATCGGCAATCTGATAGACTCCGGGTGCAGTTTTGCCTCTGCTGATGCCTGTTTTTCCAGATCGTCGGGCAAACGGAAAACCTTGTTGTCATAATACGGCGCCACCACGGAAGACGAGCTCTTTTTTGACAGGATTTTTTTGGCAACATATACGGTTAAACCCGACACTATTACGCCCAGTACAAAACCTGCTGCCAACGCAAGAATTAAGTTTCCGTTCATAACCGCTCTTTTTTTATTCATAGCCGTAATTATATATGAATTATTACCGTAACGCATGCTTCTCCTGCATATGCAAAGACGGGGAATAGGGAAGTATAGACTGTTCTGACAGCAAAAATTATAAAAATCAGGGGAGTATTTCAATCTTATAGTACTGAAAACGCGCACATGACAAACGGAGGATAACAAAGGGATTAATTTCGCTTTCAATAGAGAATTAATGGATAATAATTCAATAATAAATGACAAATAATAAATCGTATTTTTGAGCACTCCTCTTCTTTCAGCCTCGGCTAACGTCGTAAAAGATACAATTTACGACGTTATATGCTTTTCTTCTCCGGGATTCGGATGGTCCGAATTCCTGAGTTTTCGAGAACGTAATAATTCCGCGTATCTTTTTAAGAGAGAACCACTTCAGTCCTCTTCGCATATTCCTTCAGAATAACCGTCATCTATTAATGCATTTATCTTTAGGTAATTTCGCTCTCTTCCTATCGTATTCCTGTCTTCTCTGGGCAAATAACCATACGCTATAAATCTGTTTAATTTTAGAGCATATTAATGCGCCATATATACAGTTTTGAGGCTAATTTATACAGAATCGGACTGCGTATTCCTCCTTCCGGGGAGGATGCAAGATTATAATTTAGACTGTTATTACGGCCTGTTTATAATAAAATGAGGTTATTTATCATACAACGGGAAACTATGCACATATATAGTTTAGAGCATAATGGCAGCATATATTAAAAATATAGCCTTGAATATTTCATGTATCGGATGTGCGGGAATAAGTTACTTTAGACTGATATTATAGTCCAAACATATAAAACTAAGGCCAAATATATACAAAGAACGTAAGGAGAACAAAGTGTCGTTTTAGAGTATTAGGACCTTATAAAGTATAATTTATGAGGCTAATTATATCTCAGGCGCTGATGGTGAGGACTTATACTTTGGAGCAATATGGCAGACTGTAATATAAATTCAAGGCTAAAATATATCCAGGAATAAGTATAAAGTATAGATATATTTAGAGCATAATATAAGCCTGTACCAGTGTTCTCGGCCTTGATCCGGATCACTTATCCACAAAGAAGGAGTAAGACTTTAGAGTATAGAGACAAGCTATTAGTAGAATTTAGCCTCGTTTCTTTCCTGACGTCAGGTTGGATTTAGGTTTATTAAACTCACGTTTATTATCTTAAATAAACCCTATAGTATTACAAATATTATAGGATATATTCCTCACGTCCGTATCCTATAGTTTTTTTCACGTCCGTACCTCTTACCCTTTCCCCTCTTCCCTATTCTCCGGGATCCGTGCCTTTTTTGACGTCACCAGCTGAGCGATAATAATGCAATAATTGATACGAAAACCAGTACGACAACGTATTCACGCACGGTTTCCTTGAAAAGCTTCTGGTCTATAAAGTGGTAACTCAGACCCGAAAGGCTGTAATAGGCGGCAGTAACCAACAACGCAACGATAACCGGCGGAATCGGGGCAAACGACAGGATCAGGATAAGCTCGGAAAGGATTACGGCAATAAATACGGCGTACGACACTATTTCACGCTCAAGATGCTTGTTGAGACGTATGGTCCACAATAGCTGCAAGGCAAACAGAAAACCGATAACGCCCACTCCCGCAACGTTAACCAGAAAAAAAGATTCCAGTGAAACCAGCAGATTAAGCAAAAAAAACATGGCAATCGACTGGAAAAAAAAGTTGACGGAAAACGCAGCCCTGTATAGCTGCAGATTCTTCTCTACTCCGACGTCAAAAATATTAGAACATAACAGCGTGGCATAAATACTTACGCCATATACGACAATAAACGGCAGACGCGTCAGCCAGCGTCCCGGAAAAAGAAAGTAAAACAGGAAAAAAGACACACTTACCACAATCGGCATAAAAAACAATCCGTACCATCCGATACGTTTTATCCCTTCCAAAAGCGAAAAATACGTAAGAAGAAACGAGGCGACTATGAACACCGGGATAAAATACAGTCCCTGTTGAAAACTAAAAAAAGTGGACACAAGAAGCAAAAGGGTCATTATGACCGCGCTTAATCCCAGTCGATACCGTTTTTCAATACGGTTTGCCTTTTTTTTAAAACCGCCAAGAATGGAACGAAAGATGGATTTCATAAATTCTTCAGGTCACAACTTCCACGTTCATGAAAACCTTTTGAATATCCTCCAAGTCCTCCAAAGATTTTTCCAGGTTTTCCAATTTCGTAAGAATTTCCTGACGGGAAACCGGTATGTACGATTGGGGCTTGTAGTCTATTTCCGCTGAGTGATATGTTGTACCATGTAAAAATTCCTTGATCTTTCCGAGGCGTTCAAAGGGAATGTAGATGTAATAGTAGTCAGGATCCTGATCAATATCGATTGCATGTATTTCATCCGAAAACTGCAATACCTGCTCTTCCGTAGTATCGCCTTTCAGAAAAAGAACCAACCCGCACTTCTGGAATAAATACGAAACGGCCCCCTGATTGGCCAGTTTCCCTCCATGACGGTCCAGAATATTGCGTACCTCGGATAAAGTCCTGTTTATGTTATCGCTTGCTCCCACAATAATAAGCGCAACTCCTGAAGGACCGAATGCTTCGTATACGATTTCCTTGAGGTCCTGTTTATTCGGCCCTACTCCCCTCTCTATGGCTCTCTGAATATTCTCCTTGGGCATATTGCCCTGATGGGCTTTTTCAATTGCAAAACGAAGTCTTACGTTATGTTCCGGGTCGGTTATTCCGCCTCCTTCAACAACCGCCAAAGTAATGGCGCGGCTTAATTTTGCAAACACATTACCGCGAACCAGGTCGTTTGCCTGTTTCTTTCTTTTGATGTTGGCCCATTTTGAATGACCGGACATAACTAGATTACAGAAAAACAAAATAACTCGTGTTCATAAAGTTTTTAAAGTTCGTAAAGAATTTCGGAATAAAGTATAGGTTAAGAATTTGCCTTTACAAACCTTATGAACATAATAAACTTTACTGACAATATCATCTGTTTTATTATACTTGACAATTAGGAAAATTAAAATATACTGATACATAACTATTGGCCTCAGCGGATGAAAATTCCGCTTTTTTCATTTTATTCAAAAATAAAGACATGGATAATTCGGATGTTTTGGAGCACCAAGCAATAGATGCGGCTATAAAATCAGACTGGGATACTGCAATCAAGCTGAATGAACAGATTATCAAGAAAGATAAAAACAATATCGAAGCACTTTTGCGCCTCGCATTCGCTTACTTTCAGAATAATGAAATACAGAAATCAAAAACCATATATAAAAAAGCCTCAAAACTTCAACCCAACAATTACGCCATTACCGAATATCTTGACAGAATAAAGGTGATCGAAACCAAACGGGTAAAAACAAAGTATAATCTGGAATTAACACTTGACCCTAACCTTTTTCTCGAAACACCGGGAAAAACAAAAAGCGTGTTGCTGGTGAATCTCGGTCAAAAAAACAGTCTCGCCCACCTGACAATCGGCCAGAAAGTATATGTCTCCGTCAAAAGCAAAAAAGTGGAAATCCGGACCCAGGATAAAGAATACATCGGCTCTCTCCCCGACGACGTATCGCGCAGGCTCAGCGTTCTCATCAAAGCAGGAAGCGAATTCGGCGCACATGTCAAGGAAGCGAATCTTTCAAAAGTTATCGTGTTTCTTCGCGAAGAAAAAAAAGGCAGACGCGTCATGAAGTATATTTCGTTTCCGGCAAATTTCGAGCAACCCATACTTCCGGAAGACGAAAACCACGAAGAGTCAAAGGACGAGGAGTCGGATGAATCGAACGAAAACGATCTGGAAAAACTCGCCGAAACACTCACCTCAGAAGAAAAAGAGTATCTTCCCTATAACCCCGACGACCAGGAAGACGAGGAAGAAGAATAAGGGCAAAAAATCCTATTTACCCTTGCCGCGGTAATGAATAACCTTATCCTTGAAAAAAACAATGCTTCCTTTTATCTTTTTATTCGAGATAAGACGCTCCAGTTCTTTCGGTATGTGCATATCATGCATGGACCTCAATGCAAGAAGAAACGAAACAAGCGCAATACACAGCAGAATCATGATCATCATGTGTTATTCCGGGGACCAGGACTTTTCCAGGCTTCCCAGTTCAATAATTATATCAGAGACTTCGGGACGTCGTGAACCCTTTCGGCAGTGAAAAAAATCCGCGAGTTTGTCGGCAATAATCCCCGCTTCCTTTCCCTGCGAGTCTATAATGCATGTTGAGTCCGGAATTGTTTCCTGTGAAAGATCCACAACCCTGATGCCTTCCCCGTCAAGCATATCGCTTAGCATTTGTGCGGTTGCATAGCTTTTTGTATACAAAATTTGAACATTTTGACGCAACAATCTATAGGTCTTTTTGAAGAAAAAACCCTGGTACTCCTTATAAAACGCATTTCTGTCAAACAGCGTTTTGCTGCCCTCCGTCTTAACCGGAATATCCTGCAGATTTTTGTACACTTTTTGCCTGTTGCCCAAAAAAAACCAGGCCAAATAAAGTCTGTCCAGCACGTTCGCGTTTGATTTGTACAACAAAATAT
>JBJKRW010000053.1:0-3503 GCA_046704445.1 Microgenomates group bacterium | reverse complement strand
CTGGTTTTTGTCCGGGCAGTCCAACATAAAATATTTGGTTGACAATAATGTCCATATTTGGGACGACTACCCTTATAACATTTATAAAAGAAAACATCCGAACGCAATAATTTCAAAAGACGAGTTTATCGAAAAGATCCGTTCGGATCGGGAATACTCAAAGCAATGGGGAAATCTTCCGAGAATTTACGGCGAATTATGGAGAAGATGGCCGACGCGTTACGGAAAAACAATTGACCAGCTCAATTGGGCAATCAGGGAAATTATTGAAGACCCCAACTGCCATAATGCCATTGTCACTTCGTGGAATCCTGAGTATCTGTACAGTATGGCGCGCCTGCAGGATACTTCGTTTTTTCCCATCTGCCATAACATGTATCAGTTAAACGTCATCGGCGGAAAACTTTCCCTGCAGTTGTATCAGCGAAGCGCAGACCTTTTCCTGGGCGTGCCGTTTAATATTGCCAGTTATGCGCTTCTGGTTCATATTCTCGCCCGGGTAACCGGATTCGAGCCGGGCGAATTCGTCCATACTTTCGGAGACGCACATATATACGAAATGCATCTGGCACAGGTCAAAGAACAGCTGAAACGCACACCTGTTCCGTTCCCTCGGATACGTTTTACCCATACGTTTAAAACCATTGACCGGTTCAGACCGGAATATGTTGATCTGATAGATTATAACCCGGAGCCTCCGATCAAGGCGAAATTAAGCGTTACCGGAGGGTATTATGACAAGAAGAAATGAGGTCCGTCCTTTTAAGGACAGACCTCAGAAAAAACTCGCCCTGATTGCCGCAATCGGACCGAATAGGGAGCTTGGGAAAAACGGTAAATTGCTGTGGCATATCTCCGAAGACCTTCGGCGTTTTAGACATATTACTCGAGGACACGTGGTAATTATGGGCAGAAAAACATTCGAATCAATCGGCAAGCCTCTTCCCGAAAGAACAAATATCATCATCACGCGGGATCCGGATTTCAGTACAAAAGGATGCGTCATGGCTCATTCGATGGAACAGGCGATCATTCTGGCAAAAAAAAGTCCACAAGGGAACAAAGAGATTTTTGTCATAGGCGGAGGACAGATTTATAACCAGGCCATGCAATTTGCAGATAAACTTTATCTAACTTTGGTGGAGGGAAAATATGACGCAGATACCTATTTTCCCGATTATTCTCAGTTTACAAGTATTACTTTGAAGGAAAAACACACAGAAGGAAAATACACGTTTTGGTTTATGGAATTGTTACGCTGATACAGTCCGGAGAAATACTTTTCTCACTTGATTCTGTTGACAAGATTACACCTGTGATACTATGATAGGAATATACCGAACAGGTATAATTATCATTTAATTTTTTTATAAATTATGGCTACAAAAAGCACAGATCTCAAATCGGGACTGGGACAGCTTGAGAGTACGTTGGAGCTTTATTTAGTCGATAAGGCTCCGTTTTCCCTTCCTTCCAACGTGAAGGAAATTATTGTTTCTTTTGCTCCGTGGGTTACCGTCATCGGACTGGTCCTGGCGATTCCGGGAATTTTGTTAGCCTTTGGCATGGGTGCGGTTGTCGCACCGTTTACCGGATTCATGGGGCCTGCCTACGCCATGCAGTACAGCATGATGTATATGGTTTCAATGGCATTTCTTGCTGTTACCGTAGTTCTGGAAGCCTTGGCGGATCCCGGTTTGTTCAACCGGTCCGCAAAAGCTTGGAAGCTTTTATATTACGCCTTGTTGGTGGGAGCGGTTTCTTCGCTCGTGGGCGGAAATATAATCAGCGCAATTATCGGTGTAGTAATCGGTATGTATTTCCTGTTTCAGGTAAAGTCGTACTATAAATAACGATTAATATTCTACCTCGGAAATATCTCCACGCGGTATATGGATTTTATGTGACGGTATTGTAATAAGGTATATAATGTGTTTGTATGAACAGAATCGGTCAGGCACGAAAAGGCTATCTGGAACACAATCTGGAGCTGGCAAAAAAAGCACATTCTCCGACACAAATAAAAAACTCGCTGCATCACAAAGAACAGCACCTGGTGAATTTTAATCTTCCTCAAATTATCCTGGGCGGCCAGGACGGTTTGGTTAATGTTGTGGGAGTAATTCTGGGCGTGGCCGCGGCAACGGCATCGGTTAAGATTGTTATTATTGCGGCGTTGTCTGCTACTTTTGCCGAAAGCATTTCCATGGCTGCAGTTGCATATACCTCCAAACTTGCGGAAGCCGACTATTATCAGTCGGAAAAAGAAAGAGAGAGTTGGGAAATTGATCATCTACCCCAAGGGGAGCGGGAAGAAATCAGGGCATTATATGCGCGGTACGGTTTTAAGGGAAAAACCCTGGAAAAAATAGTCCAGCAGATTACGTCGGACAAAAACGTCTGGCTGAAGACGATGATGGAGCAGGAACTGAAACTCGAAGAAGTCGACAGAGCACAGGCATTGCCTGCGGCCATCATCGTGGGAATTTCCGCGCTTGTCGGATCGTTTATCCCGCTTGCGCCTTTTTTCTTTCTTGACGTTCATCTTTCCATTATGATTTCTCTGATTGTAAGCGCGATCATTTTATTTGCGGTCGGATATTACAAAGCAAAGGTTACCTTGGGCAGAAACCTTGTCAGGATGGGAATTGAAATGCTGGCGATCGGTATGTTGTCTGCCCTTGTCGGGTATGTAATAGGCACCCTTCTTAAAATATAGGTTTACAGCAGATGGTCAAGAACTTTGACGATCTCACGGGTCTTGTCGTTAATAAGTACGGGGACAAGAATAAGTTCATTATCCAGTACTTTTTGTCTGATAACAGAATCGTCCAAAAGGTTTTTAAAGAGTCCGCGATTGTTAATCTCCGCGCGTTCGACGCTGCTTGCCGGTTGTTTGGCCGAAACGGACGAGGATACAAACAGGATATACGGTTTTTGCAGGCCCGGTCTGCTATCCATAAGATCGCACTGTATCCTTACGTGTTCTATGGCGTCGGCCGCATTTGCCGCTGTTCCGCAAAAAGCCTGAATATGGGGGGCGAATTGAAGGGGATTTAATCCGTCCATTGAAATGCTTTGGCATGTTTCGTTGTGGTGCGTGTGAGGGTTATTTTCCGGATTGTACACTTCCGTTATGTATTGAAATGCGGTTGTCCTTGCCAAAAAAAATCTTAATGCCTGTTTTTGTGCAGGAACAAGATCTGCCAGGTGTCTTTCGATATGGGCGTTGACTGTTCGGAGAAAAGGTTCGTGATTAAGTAAAAACTCTGTAGTGGCAAGAATGTTCTTTTCAAGTATTACCGCAGCTTCAGGAAGGGCAAAGGTGGTTTTCATTAATCCGGGCGGGGGGACCATCAGATGTTGGGGGTCCCGTCTCTTTTCTTCTCCAAGCTGTTTGGCAAGGTCTGTCGTAAACAGACGGTCTTCGGTGCCGTATCCGAGCATAATCCCCATTGTCCTCGTATCATTAACCATAGGAAGCGCAACGCGTTCAAGTTCCT
>JBJKRW010000052.1:0-7322 GCA_046704445.1 Microgenomates group bacterium | reverse complement strand
TTTTTATCTTAATAATATTTAACATCCGCATAGTGCTTTATGATCAAAAACTGAAAGATTCTTTTAATTATGAGTTCGGAGAAACCGCTTGCTATAATTACCTCATAACATGAGTAAAATACTGCTGAAGGGTACACCGGCAAGCTTGGGATCAGCAAAAGGCAAGGTAAAAATACTTCGTGATCCTTCGGAATCTCACAAGCTGAAAAAAGGAGACATCTTGGTTGCCGATATGACCGATCCCTTATATATGCATGCCATGATGAAGGCCGGCGGTATTATTACCAATATAGGCGGAGTTTTATCACACGCAGCAATTATCTCCAGAGAGTTAAAAATTCCATGCATAGTCGGTACTAAAAAAGCTACGTTAATATTAAAGGACGGACAAATAATAAAATTAGATGCAACAAAAGGCAAGGTTTATGGTAATTAAATTTCAATATGGGAAATATTCTCTTCAAAGGTACTCCTACAAGTCTAGGAATAGTAAAAGGTAGGGTTAAAATTTTGAGAACAGTCTCCGATGTGCCCAACGTTAAGAAAGGTGATATTTTGGTGTTTGAGATGTCGGATGATTTATACAAAGAAGCAATAGATTTGTCAGCAGGCGTAATTACGGACTTCGGTGGAATGATGATCCATGCAGCAATAAAATCCCGCAGGCTAGGTATTCCCTGCATAGTAAACACAAAGAAGGCCACGAAAGTCTTACAGAATAATCAGTTGATAATTCTTGACGCCAATAAAGGTGAAATAAGAAATGTCTAAGACGCTTCTAAACAAAATTGGAGTTTCCAATAAGGACATAGAAAAATGGCTAAAAGCAGGTTTACGAATTTCATATCCGATGCTGAAAAATAAAAAGTTCTACAAATCCGAAGACGGATTTGCTTTCGTGGAAAACGGGGATAAATATGTTGTCCCTCTATCAAAAGAAGAATTGAATTTATATACCACTCATCCCGACGTTTTCAAAAATGATTTTTTGAAAAATGTAAAATTCTATACCTCATTTGTCAACTGGATACACGATCTTCGGCCGAAAACCGACTCGTTAAATTCAATGGAAAAATTCACCGCACTTCTCATAATATTGTATTTGTTTCAAAGAGCAATGGATCACCATTATTATCATTTTGACCGTTATCTGGTCTATCAGGATTATCCTGATACACCGGTTGGTTTTTGGTGGAATAAATTAATAAAAATCAGTAGAAAAATTGCGGTAAAAAGCAAGATTGATTTTAATATTGTTTTTTTGGAGCTTTTGTCTAATAAAAATCTTATTTCGGTTAAGTATAACTATTTAACTAAAGAAGAATTTCATGAGGTTGACAAAACACTGAAAAACATTCGGGTGTATGAAGACTGTCAGGAAGAAGAGGTAAAATTAATAACCGATTTTCATGCGAAAGAAAACATATTATTCAGGACCGCACTACCTGTCTGGACCGAATTAACGGAACTTCTCAAGAACAATTCCGATCTTATGAAACAGGAGCATAAATTTAAAATTAAAGAAATAATTGAAAATCATCCTCTTATTATGACAAGAGTAATCCTGTCCCCTACAGGATTGGAGTATTTACGGCCTAAAATACTAAGGATGTTTGAACAAGAAATAAAAAGATGGGTTCGAAACAACAATGAAAACTTTTCACGGGGCAAACTACTCTGATATACTTTTTTTCATGAACGACATACGTCTAATCACTTTGGACCCGAATGAGTGGAAAGCATACAAGCAAATCAGGCTTGAGGCTTTAAAAAACGAACCCGATGCCTTTGCAAGAACGTATGACGAAGAACGCGACAAAAAGGATGAGGTCTGGAAAGAAAGACTGGAAGAAGCACAAAATAATAATAAAGTTGTTCTCCTTTTTGTCCAGTACAATAATAGAATCGTCGGAATGGGCGGCTTATTTTATACACATGAACACTCTCCCCTTGTTGAAATTTGGGGAATATATATCAACAAAGAATTCAGAGGAAAGGGATTGGGAAAAGTATTAATAACGAATTTGATAACGAAAGCGAAAAAAAACAAAAAAACAAAAAAACTAAAAATAGAAGTGAATTCCGCGAATATTCCCGCGATACGCCTATATTTGCGGTTGGGATTTAACATTACGGAAACAAAGAAAAAAGTATTGCACGGAAAGTTCGACGAATATGTTATGGAAAAGGAACTGACACCAACGATTACTTCTCCATAAGTTCACGGAGTTTTTGAACCGTGTTGTAATTTCTCATAGTTACGGAGCGATATATTTTTGTGGCAATAAATTTGGGAAAACTGCTTTTGGTAAGACCACTTGTTTTTGTGGTCATATATACGACTCCCGGACCCGGGTTCACAAAGTCAACGTTGTTTTTCGGCCGGATTTCTTTCAAAACTTCTTCGGGTTGTGCAGGGAATTTGACGAATGCGACGTATTTCCGCATATTTTCCTCCTTCCACATATGAGGAACATTATTCACGACTTCCTGTAGTTCTTTTTGTGAAACAACCACGGTTTTGACAGGAAAAAATGTTTTCTCCAGAAGTTTTTCAATTTCATTTTCAAGTCGGTGACTGTTGTTTTTGTTAGATTCAAATAGCACATTGCCGCTGTTGATATATGTTATCACCTTGGTTAACCCCGCCTTCTCGAATACCTTTTTCAGGTCAGCCATTCTTACCGTCTTCTTTCCGCCTACATTTATTCCCCGCAATAACGCACAGTATTTCATAAAAATAAATTTATTTTAACTGTTTAAAAAGACATATTAATAGAATAATCATATGGTCCGCATATGCGACAAAAATCAACAATTTGCTAAACTTAAAAAATATATATAAATATACAATACTCTGTTTCTGAAGAAATATATGAATACTTTAACGAGTTTTGTTATTTGGGTTATCTCGATGTCGGCATTTGCCGTTACAGTAACGCTGAGTCAAAATTATTCTCAAAGGCCGGATTTGGAACTTATTGCCATAATGGCTGCATTTCTGATAGGAATTGTTTCCTGGGGTATATTCGTCCGACGCATTGATAAATCCATACGAAAAAAGTTTAAAAAACAAATCGCATTCTTGCTTTCAATATTTTCTTTATGTATTTCTTTCATCGGCGGGATTGCTTTTGTTTTAATTCTACTCATCGTTCTGTTCCGGAGCACCAGCAAATCAACGGTGCCTGAAAACAAAATTGCCGGATATACACTCATCAGCAACGAATTAAAAAAAGGGGCATTCGGAAACGAAGTCAAAATAGTTCAATCCGCTTTATCTCAGGATAAAACCCTGTATCTCGCCGGTATCGTCAGCGGGTATTACGGCGATCTTACCCAAAACGCAGTCATTAATTTCCAAAGAAAATATGCAATTAACCAAACAGGGGAACTGGATAAAACAACGTTAAATAAATTTAATGAGATCTACGGAACAAAACCTGAAAATTACTATTTGAGCCCGGAACCCACAATTTTTCCGACCGCCTCTCCCGATAAGTCTCCTTATTCGGACAATTCGGGACCGTGGGGTGTGGCAGAACAAATCAGTGAACACACATGGTCAATGAAAATCGGAGACGATAACAGGATGGCAACACCCGATGAAATTTACACTGCACTCAATAACTACCGGAAAGATAAGGGCAGGAACCAATTAAGATGGGATAACAGGTTGGCAAAGTACGCGCAGACAAGAGCTCAATATTTTACGAGCTTAGGAAAATTGGATGAACATGCGGGTTTTAGCGATTATGTACAAAACCCGGACAACCTCAAAACATTAGGTTTCTGGGGCGTTGGAGAAAACTCGAGTTACGGATACAGATTAAGCGGCGTTCATTTGATTGAATGGATATTTGCCGGAGATAAACCTCATGACGACAACCAGTTGGATCCCGGTTGGACGGACGTAGGCGTGGGGGTAGACGGAATCCAGACGGATATTATCTTCGGAAAGTTTACGAATTAGATTTGCTTTTTTCCAAGAAAAAGAAAATAACGTATGAATCGGAATCACTCCGCTTCATTACTCACCACATGCCCCCTGAATTGAGAATTATAAAGGTCTGCATAAAACCCGTTCTTCGCCAGCAAACTTTTGTGTGTTCCTTTTTCGATGATGGCCCCGTGATTCATGACAAGGATAAGGTCTGCGTCACGGATAGTGGAAAGTCTGTGGGCGATGACGAAACTGGTTCTTCCTTTCATAAGTCTGCTCATGGCATCCTGAATCAAAAGCTCGGTTCTGGTGTCAACGCTTGAGGTTGCTTCATCCAGAATCAGGATTTCCGGATCAGCCAGGAATGCACGGGCAATGGTTAATAGTTGTTTTTGCCCCTGCGAGATATTGGTTGCGTCTTCATTCAATACGGTGTGATATCCTTCGGGCAACGTTCTGATGAAATGGTCCGCATATGCTGCGGTTGACGCTGCTACGATGTCTTTTTCGGTTGCGTGTTCGCGCCCATAGGCGATATTTTCCCTCAGTGTCCCGTGGAACAACCAGGTATCCTGCAACACCATGCCGAACATCCGTCTCAGATCCCCGCGCTTCATCTTGGTTATATCCACTCCGTCAACCAAGATTTTTCCTCCGTTTACCTCATAAAATCTCATAAGCAGATTTACCAGGGTTGTTTTTCCCGCACCTGTCGGACCGACTATCGCTACCATCTGACCCGGATTTGCGTAGATATTCATATCATGCATGAGAATTTTGTCCGTGCTGTATCCGAATTGTACGTGTTCAAACCGCACATCGCCTTTGGGATTTTTTATGACAACGGGACTGACTGCTTCGGGCACCTGTTCTTCTTCATCCAGGAGCTCAAATACGCGTTCGGCCGATGCGATTGCGGATTGGATAATGTTAGTTATGTTGGCAAGTTGGGTAATCGGAAAGGTGAACTGTGACGAGTATTGTATAAATGCCTGGACGTCTCCCAGGGCAATACCGTTTTCGGTTGCCAGGATTCCGGCAACAATCGCAACCAGCGCGTAACCAAGATTTCCCACAAACCGCATAAGGGGAAACAGAACTCCCGAAACATACTGAGCCTTCCATCCGGCATCGTAAAGTTTTTCATTCAGGACATCAAACTGTCTGTTTGCCTCATCCTCATGCCCGAATGCCTTGACGATTTTGTGTCCGACAAACATTTCCTCCACATGACCGTTGAGATCGCCTAAAGATTTTTGCTGTTTGCGGAAATAGTCCTGGGACCGTTTGGCAATGACCGTGACGATAAAGATACTCAAGGGCAGTGTAAAGATAGTAATCAAAGTCAGAACCCAACTGATCGAAAGCATCATAACCAAAACGCCGACAATGGTCACGGTTGAGGTAATAAGCTGGGTAATGCTTTGCTGAAGTGTGGCGCTGACATTATCCATGTCATTGACCGCACGGCTCAATATTTCCCCGTGTGTTCTTCCGTCAAAATATTTCAGAGGCAGCCGCGAAAGCTTTTCATCCACGTCTTTGCGCATCTTGTACACGGTACGTTGCGCCACGCCTGCCATAAGATATTGCTGGATAAACAGGAAAATCGCACTGACGATATATAAAGCTATGAGGATAAGTATGATGTGACCGATGTATCCGAACTCTATTCCCGGAACAGGCATCGCTTTCAAAGGAAGGCCCGGATTCTGCATCAATTGATTTTTTATTTGGAGGTTTTTTACCTGGATGAGATAGCTGGATATCAGATTGTCAAACAGTTTAGTGGTTGCGAGTCCCAGGATTTTCGGGCCGACGATATTGAAAGCCGTACCGAACACGGCAGCAATAAATACAATAGTAAAGTTTATTTTTTCCGGCAGGAAATATTTGGCAAGCCTTATGAGTGTCCCTTTGAAATCCTTTGCTTTTTCAGTCGGCATACCCATAGCACCAAATCCCCGCCCCATCGGACCGGGTGCGCCTCGCATCGAATCCTTGTTTTTGATCTGATCTGCGCTCATAAATTTTCTTCGTTGATTTCAGCCTGTGACAGCTGCGAATGAACAATGTCACTGTATACCCTGCACGTCTTCATCAATTCGTGATGCTTGCCGATACCTACCGACCTGCCGTTATCAAGAACAATAATCTGATCTGCGTCCATAACCGTACTGACACGCTGGGCAACAATGATAACCGTTGCCTTTTTTGTTTCTCCTTTTAAAGCCTGTCGCAGTTTTGCGTCGGTTTTGAAGTCAAGAGCGGAAAACGTATCGTCGAAAATATATATCTCGGGTTTTCTTACTAAAGCGCGAGCAATGGATATCCGTTGCATCTGTCCGCCCGAAAGATTGGTCCCGCCCTGTGCAACTGCGGAGTCGAACTTATCCGGCAGTTTGGTAATAAATTCTGACGCTTGTGCGATTTCGGCCGCGTGCTTTATTTCTTTTTCCGTCGCATCTTCCTTTCCGTATTTCAGATTGTGGTTTATTGTCCCCGCAAACAGTACTGCTTTTTGCGGCACGAATCCTATTTTTTTCCTGAGATAGTGTTGGGACATACCGCGTGTTTCCACACCGTCTACCAGAATCTGTCCGCTGTCACTGTCGTAACAACGGGGAATAAGATTGACCAGTGTTGACTTACCGCTTCCTGTCCCACCGATAATCGCGGTAACTTTTCCCGGAGCGGCGGTAAATGAAATATTGGAAAGCGCGGGAGTTTCCGCACCGTGATAACTGAATGTCACGTCCCTGAACTCGACATGCCCGCGGAGCTCCGCATGATCATTCGGTTTGGGCGGATCATGGATGTCCGGCTTAATTGCCAGAACTTCGTTAATACGCTTGGCTGATGCTTCGGCGCGCGGAACCATAATAAACAAAAGTGCAACCAATAGCAGGGAAAACAGAATCTGCATGGCGTACTGAAGGAACGCAAACATGGCACCGATATTCAACGTACTTCCTGCAACACGTAAACTTCCAAACCAGATAATGGCGACGCTTGAAAAGTTAATCGCCAGAAACATTGCCGGCATCATGACCGCAATCATCTGATTGACCCGTATGGCAACATCTGTCACCGCGAAATTTGCGGCGTCAAACCGTTTTTCTTCATGCTTGACGCGGTCAAAGGCACGGACCACTCTCACTCCGGTAAGATTTTCATCAAGAATAAGATTGAGTTTGTCGAGTTTCACCTGCATGACCGTAAACAGAGGAATTGCCTTGACCAGAAGAAAAAGGATAATAATAACAATAAACGGCATGATGCAAACCAAAATCCACGACAGTCCGACATCCTGATTCAACGCAAGAATAATACCGACAACCAGGGTAATCGGCGCGGTTACGAGCATATTGAGAATCAT
>JBJKRW010000051.1:0-2500 GCA_046704445.1 Microgenomates group bacterium | reverse complement strand
CGCCGTCAACGTTCATCCTGAGCCAGGATCAAACTCTTAAGAAAATTGGTTAGGAAATCCTAACCCGATTATCGAGACTCAATATGATGTCAAAGTGCGAATTCCTATTGTATTAAAATATCTCGTGAAAGTCAATGAGATTTCATTCTAAGGAAGGCAGACTTCCTACATGAGTTTTAAAACGCTAAAAGAAGCGACACATATTAAATTAGATATTTGAACATTGAATGTTAATTTTGAGCAGCCAGAAATAAAAAAAATTGTTATTGATAGGCGATTTTTGAAATAAGTTGATAGACTTTGGATAGCGCCATGATGCCCTGTACGGTACTTTCCTGCGGGTTTTCCGCACAAAAGGATTTTATTTGGATTTCCTGAGTGAAAAACGAATCAATTCCCTGAATTTTTGCCAAACCGCCCGAAATAATTATGCCTGCAGAAATCAGTTCATCAAGAATCTCGGGCGGAGAACTTTCAATTAATTCTTTGGTTGAATCGATTATCTGGTTAAAATGTGAAAGCAGCGATTCCTTGATATCGGAAGTTTTTATCCTGACCGATTTTGGAAGTCCGGTTTCAAGGGATTTTCCGCGGATCGTTGCGGTTTTTTCCAAATTGTTAAAATTAAGCAGAGTCGTTTTGAGGTGTTCACAAGTAGCTTCGCCCAGGATTACGCCATATTTTAAATAAATATAATTATAAATGCTTTTATTCATTGCTTCGCCCGCATTTTTAAGGGTTTTTTGATTAATAATTCCTCCGCTACTTAATATCGACGACTCGATAAGGCCTCCTCCCATATCAATAACAAGCCGGGGTTGGTGTGAAAGAATATTTACCCCACAGCCCGCTGCCGTGGCGATCGCCTTATCTATTAAATATGTGTCCGATACGCCGGATTTTGCGAGCGACTCCTCTACCGCTTTTTTTTCGATTTCGGTTGCAATATTGGGAACAATGGTAATTGCGCGTATCGGAGGCTTAATTAATTTTTGAGATAAATATATAGCAGCCGACTGGGAAAGGAACGATTTAAGCATGGCAACTTCTGCATCAAAATCAGAAATTACGCCATTAATCATGGGGCGGATGATATGTATATAATCGGGTGTTTTACCGACGATGGATTTTGCTTCTGAACCAAAAAAAATATATTCCCTGTTTTTTGAATTTAATCCGAGATAAGAAGGTTCCCTCAATATTATTCCTTTATCCTTAATAGCAATTTTTGTCTGTGAAGTCCCCAGGTCAAAATATACTTCCATATTGGAAATAAACGGGACTTTAAATTTCCGAAGTTTTTGGATAAAATTATGCATATGTTTTTGGACGCTCTTATTCCAAATTTATACTATGCGCTTTTTTTCATAACTCCGCTGGTTATGACATCTGCGACTTCCGAACTTTTTGAATTCAATAAAATGATATTTATCTATAGTATAACCGTTCTTGTTCTTTTTTTCTGGATCGTAAAAAGCGTGATCAGTAACAGAATTATACTTAAAAAAACCGTTTTCGACATTCCGATTCTCTTATTTTTCATATCGCAGCTACTTGCTACCGTCTTTTCCATTGATGTGCATACTTCGCTATTCGGATATTACGGCCGGTTTAACGGTGGTCTGTTATCCACTATAAGCTATATCATTCTGTATTACGGGCTTGTAAGCTTATTACAAAAGGAACACGTCATAAAAGCGATAAAAGTTTCCCTCGTCAGTTCCCTTTTGGTGATCTTGTGGGGTTTACCCGGGAAATTCGGTTATGATCTTTCCTGTTTTGTTTTTATGGGACAACTTAATAACAGTTGCTGGACCGATCAGTTCCATCCGGATACGAGAATGTTTTCTACGCTGGGTCAGCCCAACTGGTTGGGAGCGTTTTTGGCCGTAAATTTTTTCTTCGGAATCTATATGCTCTTATCGGATCGGAGAAAATCAAGCGTATCTTTCAATCAGAAAGGATATATACAGTCTAATCAAATCGTACATTCCGAAAACCCTTTACCCGGATTGTTTTGGACGCTCTACACGGCGCTGAATTTTACCGTTATTTTGTTTACACGATCAAGGTCTGCGCTGCTCGCGGTATTCGTTGGATTATTTATTTTTGCTTTCGTATACTTCATTAAGCTCAAGTCTGCGTTTGTTAGACACGCACGATATATCGTTTTAATAGGTATATTAATGTTGTTTACTCTTCTGACGGTGGGTACGGACATAAATTTTGTTGATAAATTTCTTTTGTTGCCCAAACGAACGATTATAAAGGTATTTCATCCTTCAAATCCTTCTGCTGCAGTGGTACCAGTCTCTTCTCAACCTCCTGTTGCCAAAGTGCAGATTACCGACTCGTTTGCGATTAGAAAAATTGTTTGGAAAGGGGCAATAGAACTTGGAATGAGATACCCGCTTTTCGGTACCGGACCCGATACGTTCGCATATGCCTATTATTTTGTTCGTCAAGCGGCACATAATTTGACTTCGGAGTGGGATTATCT
>JBJKRW010000050.1:0-5675 GCA_046704445.1 Microgenomates group bacterium | reverse complement strand
AAAAAGAAAAAGAGGAATCGCAAGGTGGGGCGCTCGCAACGCCCCCGCCCGTTGCGAGCGCCATAAAGGCAAAATTTAAATCCGCCGAAAGCCGCCGTAAAAAAGAATGAAGAAAAACGCAAAAATTATGTCTTTCTTAAAAGAAAGACACGAGCTAACGCTCGTTTAAAGAACTTATAAAAAATATGTTGAAATACATCGCTTATTGTCGAAAATCTACTGACGAAAAGGACAAACAAATTTTGTCTATAGAAGCGCAAATTGCCGAACTCAAGGAATTTGCTGTGAGAGAGGGACTAATCGTCTCTGAATTCATCACAGAGGCCAGAACTGCCAAAATTCCAGGCAGAGAGCAATTTGCGCTGGTTCTAAAGAAAATAGAAAAAAGCGAAGCCAATGGAATACTTTCATGGCATCCAGATCGTCTTGCGAGAAACTCAATCGACGGCGGAAAAGTTATTTATCTTTTGGATACCGGAAAACTCCTTGATTTGAAATTCCCCTCGTTTTGGTTCGAAAGTACACCTCAAGGGAAATTCATGCTCTCAATCGCCTTTGGCCAATCAAAATATTATGTTGATAACCTGTCCGAAAATGTCAAACGAGGAAACAGGCAAAAACTTCGTAACGGTGTTTGGCCAAGTAAAGCGCCATACGGATACATCAACAATCCAAAAACGAGGGGAATTGATGTTGATGAGGAAAAATCAAAAGTGGTAAAGAAAGCATTTCAGCTTTTTGCTGATGGCAATATTTCTTTTACTGCTGTTTCTCAATTTATGTTCAAGTTTGGAATTAAGCGGGAAGGAGAAAAACCCGTAAAAGTTGGCCAAGTAAAAAATATGCTAGCAAACAGATTTTATCTGGGCATTTTGAAATACGCCGGAGAATATTATCAAGCTACTCACAAAACCTTTATCAGCAAAAATCTGTTTGATGAAGTGCAGAAACAAATTGAGAAAATCGAAAGACCAAGACAAAAAGGCCACAATTTCGCTGTTGCAGGTCTGGCGACCTGCGGCGAATGTGGCGCCGCAATCACGGCAGAACAACACACTAAAAAATACAAAAATGGAACAGGTCAAACATTTATTTACTATCGCTGTACGAAAAAACTAAAACCTTGCAATCAAAAATATATTTCTGAATCCGAGGCAGAAAAACAAATAAGAGAAATTGTCCGTGATTGCGGCTTGCACGAAGGTTGGGAACCATATTTTGAAAAATGGATCACCGGAGCTGAACAAAAAGACAAGCAAAATATCGAAACAGAAACTAAACAAATAAATGGGGAAATTCAGGAAACAGAAATCAAGTTAAACAGACTTCTTGACGGATACCTCGATCAAGTTATTGAACCGGAAATTTACAAACAAAAGAAAAATGAATTGTTTGAAGAAAAACTAAGATTAACAGAGAAAATATCGCAAGTTGAGAAAAATGGAAGTTGTTGGCTCGAACCTATGAGAGAATTCGTAAATTGCGCCTTACAGGCGCAAAAAATCGCGCGCGCTGAAAATAATTGCCATGATTTATCAATCATGGCAAAAAAAGTCGGCTCGAACTTCTTTTTAAATGATCGGCGGCTTTCGGCGGATTTAAATTTTGCCTTTATGGCGCTCGCAACGGGCGGGGGCGTTGCGAGCGCCCCACCTTGCGATTCCTCTTTTTCTTTTTTTGTGAGCGCAGAGAGACTCTAACACTCAACCAATCCCGATTACATCGGGACTGCTCTGTTTCGCAGAGGCAGTAGTTGTAACGGTAAGCGGGTGAGCCCAGAGAGACTCGAACTCTCAACCAACAGCTTAAAAGGCTGCTGCTCTGCCAGTTGAGCTATGGGCCCGATTCCCTAATTATTTTTTCAAGAGCAATTCTGCTTTTTAATTTTTTTAAATATTTTTCTCTGTTAATTGCTTGAGCTTCCGTTTCCAGCTTTTCATAATAGATTAACTTCCAAGGCCGTTTTTTCTTCGTATATCCGGTTCTTCCGAAATTGTGTTCCCTCACTCGGGAATCAATATTGCCCGTATATCCTACATAAAATGAATTATCTTTCATGCTCTGTATTATATATACAAAATACATAGCGTATAAGACAACTCTCAACCAACACCGATTACATCGGGACTGCTCTTTCGGTTAAGCTATGGACCCGTACATTGATGTTTATCAATCCTGTTGCCGGTTATTCTTTAAGAATACGGAACCTAACTATTGTATCAACGAAGAGGATTTTTATCAACCACTCGTCATTCCCGGTAAATACGTTTTGCATTTGGGAGCCGATTCGATATACAATAAATATCGTGAAGGAAATTCTGAAAATTATAAATAAAATCATAAGTTCAATTGCATGGGTTGTTTTTTTTGGTATTGGTTTACTCACGATCGTAGTATTTATAGCTCAAAACAGTGTTCCCGGAGACATGACGTATCCGGTAAAAACAGGGTTTGAAAACGTATTAGTCAAAGCATATTCTGCGGTCGGACAAGAAGGAGCCTATCAGATCAAACTCACCGAAACCAGGTTGACCGAAACACAAAAGGTGATTGCAACCAGTCACGCATCCCAAAGCATTTCCAATCTGTCAAATCAGATCAGTCAAACCGCGAAAACCATCACCTCTACGTCCAATCCTGCGGAAAAACAACAGTTGGCCGATCAATATATTACGACCCTGACAAAGGTTTCGGGACAGCTTGAACAAACCAAACAGCAGTTGGACTCCGAACAAGAACTTTCAAATACCCAAAATATTCCTAATAACAATACTATTCCGACTCAACAAATGACCCAAACTATCGAGATTTCACCCACGCAAGCACCGCCTACCGTCAATCCCTCTCCTACTTCAAAACAGATTTATTATCAACCGACACCCACAACCCGCCCGCATCCTACTGAAACACCGGTTCCCACCGAACACCCTATGCCCACTCCTGTACCGACTCCTTCAGCGACTTCTCAGAATACCGTTGTTACTCAGATTGATGCCACGCAAATGCAGATCCAGCAAACAATCGATACTCTGGACAAATTAAAGACTCCGGGAAATTCGGGCTCACAGAAAAAAGATAATACAGACAACAATAAAAATGACAACGCCGGAAAAGGCAACACAAAGGAAAAAAACAACTGATAAAACAAATCTTCAACGAACGATTTTTTCGTTGGACATCACTGCGAAAACCGTACTATACTGATTTATACCAGTCTATGGAATATAAAGGATTAACCAAAGAACAGGTCCAGGTTTTGCTTCAAAAAGAAGGGCCGAATGTCATACCCCAACAGGAAAAACATATTCTCCAAAAATTATTTTTACTCCTCGTTTCTCCTATCTCCATTATGCTTTTTGCCGCTTCCATGCTTTCTTTTTTTACCCAGCGGGATTTCGACGGATTTTTCATTCTTGTATTACTGTTCCTCAACGTCATCATAACATTTTGGCAGGAATTCAAGGCAGATCAGGCAATTAAAAAACTGAACCAACACCTTCTCCTGATGGTTAAAGTACTCCGGGACAACGTATGGGTCTCCGTTTCTTCCGCGGAACTGGTTAGAGGCGACGTCGTACAAATGAGCTCGGGTCAGATTGTACCTGCGGACGGAAAAATCCTCGAAGCAAAACATGTGAGCATCAATGAGGCAGCATTAACCGGTGAGTCCCTTCCGCAGGAAAAAGATACCGGCGCAACCGTATATTCCGGATCGTTCCTCACAACCGGAGAAGGCGTTCTGGAAATTACCGCAACCGGTCCGCGAACATATTTCGGCAAAACCATACTGTCCGTCGAAAAGGGAGACAAAAAAAGTTTTATGGAGCAGGATATCATCCGTATCGCACAGTTTTTGTCCGGCATCAGTATCATTGCGGTCGTCATCCTTGTTGCGGTATTGTACGTCGAACATACGCCGATCGCGGAACTGGCAACTTTAAGCTTAAGCCTCGTTATCGCGGGAATCCCGATAAGCCTGCCGACCGTTTTGACGCTTATCATCGAATTCGGAGTACTCCGCCTCGTGCAAAAAGAGGTTGTCGTCAGACGGCTTTCCGCGCTCGAAGACCTGGCCAACGTCAACATGCTGCTTACCGATAAAACCGGCACGCTTACGGAAAACAATATCATTATCCAATCAATACAGACATATAATGATTTTTCGGAAAAGGAAGTAATTAACCTTTCCTGTTCCACGAGCCAGCGTAATGACCACGATCCGATCAACAATGCAATCCTGACCAAAGCCAAAGAGCTTGAAATTAGTCCCGATTATACGGTGGAAGACTACATTCCCGCGGACTCCGTACGCAAAATGGCAACCGCTCGTATCGAAGAAAAAGGCAAAAAAACAATAATTCACGTAGGCGCGGCACAGAAAGTATTTGCTTTATGTACGTCAGACCAATCAATAAAAACCGCGGACAAGGACGTGCAGGAACTCGCCCATAAAGGCATTCGCGCGCTCGCCATTGCAAAAAGCAAAGGAAACGATCCAAATGACTGTACGCTTATCGGACTCCTTGGTCTTTCCGATCAACTGAGACCGGACACAAAAGATGTCATTGAATTTCTTTAAAATAACGTAATCAATATGGTGATGTTGACCGGAGACAATAAGGCAATCAGCCAGGATGTGGTAAACAGACTGGATATTAATGACCGGATTGTCTATACCAAGGAAGATCTTGACCGTATTGGTCCGGACCACGTAACAAAAGATATTTTGCTCAAAACCGGAGCATTCGCGGAAATACTTCCGGACCATAAATTCCAGCTCGTCAAAGCAGCAAAAAAAGAATTCGTTGTGGCGGTTACCGGAGACGGAGTAAACGATCTTCCCGCGCTCAAGGAATCCAACGTAGGTATTGCGGTCAAAAACGCGGTAGACGCACTTAAATCAACTGCCGATATAGTCTTATTGTCGCAGGGAATCTCCGTCATTAAAGACGCGATTATCGAAAGCAGGAAAATATTCGCGCGGATGTATTCGTATTCGGTTTACAGAATTTCGGAAAGTTTCCGTCTAATTATTACGACGCTTATACTGGGAATACTGGCAAAAAGTTCACCGTTAACGCCCCTACAGCTTATCCTTATTGCGCTTTTGAATGATGTACCGATCATTTCCCTTGCCTTCGACAAAGTCAAAATCCCCAATAGACCGTCAAAAATAAATGCGAAAGAACGGTTCATTATCAGTACGATGTTTGGTACGGTCGGCATTGCAAACAGTATTATTATGTATATTGTGGTTGTGTATTTTGCCCACCTCTCATGGGATGTTGTACGTACCATGTACTTCCTGAAACTCACCGTTTCCGGACATATGCTTATCTACGTGGCCCGTACCAAAGAACGCTGGTGGAAATTTCTTCCGAGTCACGAAGTTATCCTTGCAACAACCATTACCCAGGCGTTTGCCACACTGTTTGCCATAACAGGATTATTTATGCCTACGGGAATCAATCCGGGACTCGCGGTCTTTGTATGGGTCTGGGCTTTATTCTGGATGCAGATCACCGAAGTCGTAAAAAAACTGTTGCAGGTCGTCATGCACACCTAGTCACAAAATGTGAACGATCTTGTGTTATAGCATAATTTTTTCTACACTGGTTGTATGTCGGCAAAATACTGTTATCTGAGCGAACAAAATCCCTTTTACCGGACCGCAA
>JBJKRW010000049.1:0-8026 GCA_046704445.1 Microgenomates group bacterium | reverse complement strand
GATCGTTTATTACGGCGTGTATCATTTTTATTCCGAGGGTCGTAGAGTTTTTATTCATGAGATAACATTTCAGGAAAGATTTATGGCGATTTATTTATTTGTAGTCATTATTTCGTTAATTCTGAACGCGGTACTGATCATTCCTTTTATTAACTTTCTGTATACGCTTAAGCTGCAACGTGCACCGCAGCATACAAAAGACGCATTCAATAAACCAACGCCGATTTTTGACCAGTTTCATAAACATAAAACCGGAACTCCCGTCGGCGGTGGGTTGCTGATACTCTGTACTACTCTTCTTATCTATTCGATGTCTCTCCTTATGTTTTTTTTGTTCAACAAAAAGATACTTACTAATTATCCCTCACTCGTATCTGAGATAAAAATTCTTCTTTTTACTTTTGTATCGTTTGCGTTCCTTGGTTTATTTGACGATCTTAATAAAATTTTTTTATGGAAGCAGCGGGAGTTTTTCGGAATACGGCTTAAACATAAGCTTATTCTGGAAATAGTTCTTGCGGCGGTAATATCATTCTGGCTGGTATCGGATCTGAAAATCAATATCGTACATATACCTTTTTTGGGCGTTTTCAACATCTCATATTTTTACATGATCTTTTCGATGTTCGTCATTGTTGCGTTTGCGAACGCGGTAAACATCACCGACGGTTTGGACGGATTGGCAAGCGGAGTACTTTTTTTTGCACTTGCGTCGTTTTGGGCAATTTCAAGATCTATTCTTGATACGCCCACTTCCATATTTATTGCATCATGGCTGGGGGGTCTTATCGCGTTCCTGTATTTTAATATCTATCCTGCCCGCATTTTTCTCGGTGACGCGGGGTCGCTTTCTTTCGGGGCGACTTTTGCCGTTATCGGTCTTATACTCGGAAAAACATTTGCATTGATTATCATCGGCGGTCTGTTTGTGGTTGAAATTTTTACCTCGCTTGTTCAGCTTCTCGGCAAACGTTTTTTGAAACGAAAAATTTTTCCCGTTGCCCCGTTGCATCTTTGGCTTCAGCTGAAAGGATGGGAGGAGCCTAAAATCGTGATGAGACTTTGGCTTATTTCCATTATGTTTACAATATTCGGTCTCTTGATCGCCTTCATGAAATAACCGCGTTCATGATACAATAGGTATATGGCCAGCGTTTTCGAGTCACTCAAACCCGTGTATCAGGGAAAACGGATTCTTGTGGTTGGTTTGGGTTTGCAGGGAGGGGGAGTAGGGGTTGCGCGTTTTTTTTCCGGGCTCGGAGCCAAAGTGACGGTAACAGATAAAAAAACGAAAGACAAACTCGCCGCATCAGTAAAAAGGCTTAAGGGTCTTTCCGTTATTTTTCATCTGGGCGGGCATTCTGCAGAAGATTTTACTCATGCCGATTGTATTTTCAAAGGGCCGTCGGTTCCCTGGGATTTGCCTGAGCTTCAGGCCGCCGAGTCGCTCAATATTCCGGTGGAAATGGAAGCGGCTTTTTTTGCCAAACACAGTCCTTCACACCTGATTGGCGTAACCGGGACAAGGGGAAAAACGACCACGTCATTCATGATCTATCAGGTCATGAAGCAAAGCAGATATCCCGTTCATCTGGGAGGAAATATTCCCGACATTTCAACTATTGATTATCTGAAAACGACGACTTCTCGCGACTGGATCGTACTGGAGCTTCCTTCCTGGCCGTTGTCGGGATTTCACCGAAAGAAAATTAGCCCTCATATCGGGGTATTTACCAATATCTATCCAGATCACCTCAATTACTATTCCTCAATGAGTGATTATCTGTATGACAAAAAGGCAATCTATAGGTATCAGACTCCGGAGGATTATCTTATAGCGGGCCGGTCTCTGAAAGAGGTGATAGAACGCGATAACCCGAAATCAAAAACTACATATTTCAGCGGGCAGGATTTTTCTTCCCCGTTTAGATTTCTCAAAGGAGATCACAATAGGGAGAACGCCTCTGCAGCTCTGCACGTCGCCAGAATTCTGCACATCCCGGACGAACAATCGCTTCCCGTTCTTTCGGGATTCCGCGGGCTTCCCTTTAGGCAGGAGCAAGTGGGTTCGATCAAAAACGTGATTTTCGTGAACGATACGACGTCCACTACTCCGGTAGCTACGGTACGTGCGATCGGCGCTTTCAGCGACAAGCCTATTTTTTTGCTCCTCGGCGGAAAATCCAAGAATCTTCCCTTTGACGAACTTACGGACAAGCTGCAAGAGGTAAGGAGAATAACCCTTTTAAAAGGATCTTTTACAGAAGAAATATTGCCGGAACTGAAACGGCATTACCGGAATAAACTCTCAAAGATTTATGACAACATGGAAAGCGCGGTACTTGATGCGTTTTCCCACGCAACATCGTTAGGGGAACAGGCATATGTATTGTTGTCTCCGGCAGCAACCTCCTTTGCAATGTACCAAAATGAATTCGAGCGCGGAAAAGAGTTTAACAAGGTTGTCCGGAGATTGGCACACCGCCCGTCGTAATCTGTCCTATAATCATAGTATGAAGCTTTTTATCAGGCATAAATATTTTATGCACTTGTTTTCATTGCCTATCGTCTTATCTGCGATAGGGCTTGTGTTTATTTTCGAATCTTCTTCGGTAAGGAGTTTTGCGGAATTCGGAAGCAGCTTTCACTATGTGCAACTGCAGTTTATCTGGTTTATTTTAGGAATAGCCGCGATGTTCTTTTTTTCTTTTTTCGACTACCACAAGTGGTATTATCTGGCCTTTCTTTTTATGCTTACGACAATATTTCTGTTGATTCTCGTACTTATTCCCGGAATCGGTTCTAAGATTGGAGGGGCGCGAAGATGGATAGACTTCGGCTTCATCAATCTTCAGCCGACCGAGCTTGCGAAATTCAGCGTTATTGTGTACCTTTCCTCATGGTTTCTCCATAAAGAAAGAAAGCGGTTCTATTCTTTTCTTATTCTGATAGGTATTCTTATGATGCTCATTATGATGCAACCCGATATGGGCACTGCCGTCATAGTTTTTTTTGTGAGCCTGACCATTTATTTTTTGGCAGGCATGAATATCATGAATTTACTTGTGTTAATTCCCGTTGCCGGTGGAGCCTTTTTCGCACTGATAAAAATATCCCCTTACCGTTTTAACAGGCTTCTTGCCTTTTTTGATCCGTCGCGCGATCCGTTAGGGATAACATATCATATCAACCAGATCTTAATATCCTTGTCCAACGGCGGTTTGCTTGGACAGGGGTTCGGGGTATCCCGTCAGAAATATCTGTTTCTTCCCGAAGCACATACCGATTCGATTTTTGCCATTATCGGAGAGGAGGTGGGTTTTATCGGCGGTGCGATCATTATTTTTCTTTTTATGCTTCTGAGCTACAAGATATTCAAGCTGGTGGAAAACGCACCGGACAAATTCGGAAAACTCCTGGCCGGAGGAATTTTTGCCTTTTTCAATCTCCAGATAATAATTAATCTTGCGGGGATGGTGAATTTGCTTCCTTTAACCGGAGTTCCTCTGCCTTTTATTTCATACGGGGGATCGAACCTGCTTATATCCTTTGCCTGCTTAGGCATCCTTATGAATATAGAAAAGAAAATTTCAAAAGTCAGGTAAAATATCACTTGCAATTTTATCATGCGAGGTATATCGTGTAACCGTTAGATAATTCACTTAGTAGTCAGTCACTCCGCTCAGGCGGGGGAAGACTGTTCCTTCCTTTGGGAGGAAAAAAGGGAATGCCGTGATCCGTAGTTTGCGGAAATTCGGCAACAGTGCCGCTGCGGTGACCCCGATTGTATCGGGAAGTCCGAAGACCGACTAAGTAATCCCCGAGCAGGGACATATCATATGTTGGAGGGCGGATTATCACGTTGGGGATTTAATAAAGAAAACGTCGGGAATAACCCAGCAGACATACTCGCATTTGCAGCCAATCTTGAGTCGTACGAACTTCATGTGGTGAAGAATCATGCCGTTTCGATTCCTTATTATTACCGTATGGACGGCATAAACGGAATAATAGACGCAAAAACAGATAAGAAAATCCTCCTTGATCCTCGTGAACGCGGCGGTCTTTACGAATCGGGTTTTAAAAAAGCAATGTCCTTTGCGTATCGTTGTCCCGGACAGCTGGTGTTTTTGTACAGTCCGCCCGGAATTTCGAGTTTTGAGGATCTTCCTCCAGAAGACTACGCAAAACCTTACGATATCGGCCAATTATACGTAATGTGGTCGGAAGGGGATACGGTAGTCAATCTTGGAATATCCGTAAATGCAGAAGGAGAAAAATGGCTGCATGAGGTTTTGGGAGCGGAATACATTACCCAAGCGGAAGCTTTGGACGAAAAACAGCGGATAACGTCATATATAACCAGGCCGGTAGCACGCAACTGGAATATTGACGATTTCATCAACCGCCCGTGGGATTTCACGGGTGCGGTTTTTTGTTCAAACAGCGTAAGGGGGACAATTGTTTACGACGTTGAGGGAATTATGAGTGAGCTGAAGGATTCGTTAAGCGGACGGTTGCGATCGTCTGTAGATTATGAAGCTTTAGCAGAACAGATTGCACAAAAAGGTTTATCTTCCGAAGAGGCGTTCTTGAGCGTTATCGCACACTCAATGCATCAATACGGAAGAACAAGCGTACCCTTGGGAGGAGGATGCGGTGGAGAGGAAATTTCAGCAGAAGAGCTTCTTTACGGGAAGGTTCCTTTGAGCGCAAAACTTGCGGGTGTCTCGAATATTTCGTCGGAATACAGAAAAATTACTCAGATATCAGGGGAAAGCCCGAAAAAATCCGAACAGCAAACCCTGGACTGTATCTGTCCTTTTTGCAACCAACATGTACGTGCTAAAATAGAAAATAATACGATAGTCTGTCCAAAATGTGATAAAAAAGCCCCATATTACTGTGATTAGGTTCGTGAGTTTCGTGAGATTCTTGTCCAGAAAGTATATAATGAGCCTATGAAAGTATTAATTACGGGCGGACACCTTGCTCCTGCATTAGCATTGGTTGACGCGATTCTTGAAAATTCATCACACGAGATCGTATTTGTGGGGAGAAAATACTCACTGGATTATGAGGATACGGAATCTCTGGAGTATAAGGAGGTAGCAAGACGAAAAATTAGATTTATCCATCTTTCGGCAGGAAGATTTTCCCGCGTCTTCAATATGCGGTCTGTGCAGAGTGTCGTAAGAGTTCCGATGGGGTTTTGGGACGCGTATCATATTGTGAGTTCCCAAAAACCCGATATAATTGTAAGTTTCGGCGGATATATTGCATTGCCCATAGCCTTTTGGGGTTTTATTCTTTCGATTCCCGTCTATACGCATGAGCAAACCATACATCCCGGTTTGACAAACAGGATCCTCGGAATGTTTGCCAAAAAAGTATTTCTTTCGTTTAAGGATGCGTCTCGATTTTTTTCAAGCAAAAAAATCATAATTACGGGCAATCCGGTCAGAAAAAAAATATTGCATACGGTCAGGGAGACATTTAAGGTTTCTCATGACAAGCCGGTTATCTATGTGACGGGAGGTTCTTTGGGCTCTCACAGTATAAATGCTCATGTTAAAGAGCTGCTGCCGAAGTTGCTTGGCCGTTTCTCGGTCATTCATCAAACCGGAGACACCAAAGAATACCATGATTTCGAGGATCTGAAACAGGTCCGCAACCGCCTTTCTCCCGAATTAAAAAAAAGATATATTCTCAGAAAACATTTTTTTGATGATGAGATAGGACATGTGTACAATTCCTGCGATTTTGTTGTGGGAAGAGCAGGCGCCAATACTTTTTTTGAATGTGTCGCCCTTTCAAAGCCCGCTCTTTTCATACCCCTTCCTTGGTCTTCTTTTCACGAACAGGAACAGCACGCGGATATATTCAAGTCTTACGGTACCGGGGAGGTATTCCGTCAGCATGATTCGTCCGACATACTGTACAAAGACATTATCCACATGTCGAATCACTTGGAGGAGTACAGATCGCGTTTCAAAGCATTACATTATTTATATCATCCTAATGCGACCGATATCATCATCCGCGAGATCTTTGCCAAAGATTGAATCTCAACGATTTTATAACAGATGGAAGTTTTTTCACAATAAAAAACCGTCTCAAAATAACGATACGAATCAAATACATAATCCAAAACACAACGGATTTTTTCCTCCCCTGTTTTCAAAGAAAAACCTATTGCTTTTTCTTTTCTTCTGCGTTCTTCTCCTGGTTTTTTTTTCGATATTCGTCCTGATAGGAGAAAAATTTCGCGTAACGCATATTGTTGTTGAATCAATTCCCAATATGCAGCTTAACGGTCTTTCATCCGCAGACCGTGCATTTCTTCCGCTGCTTTCGGAACGCTCCCTTGAACTGCGTATTGTGCGGCAAAACCCCATGGTTCAATCGGTAAAGGTGACGAAGAGATTTCCCGATACGCTTGATGTTTCGGTGACCTTATACACGCCTGTTGCATTCGTTCAGACAGACAACGGGTATTTCAAATTGGCAGAAGACGGTCGAATCATCGGATTTACTCAGACACGGGACAGTTCTTTGCCGCTCCTCATTTATTATCAGAAATTAAGTAAAAACAGTTTTGATGTGGGAGACAGAATAGGATATCAGGATATTGACGCGGCATTGTTTTTCGCACGTTCACTCACCAATCTTGACGAGAAACCTGATAGTGTTGATATTGGCGGATTTGATATGATAGTATGTAATATCGGACGGAAACAAATCGTATTCACAAGCGAAAAGAGCGTACATGATCAGGAGTATGCGCTCGAAGAGCTTATCAGGCAGTTTAAAATAGAAGGAAAAGGGTATCAGAAAATCGATCTGCGGTTTGACAAACCGGTAGTAACGTTTTAGTTTGTAAAGTTCGTAAGGTTCATAAAGTTTATAAAGATACTGTATCTGGATTAACTTTAAAAACTTTAGAAACTTTAAAAACTAAACTCATGGCTGACCAATTGATTTGCGGCATTGATATCGGGAGCTCAAAGATATCCACAATCGTCGGTATTCAGTCGCCCGAAAGCGAAGAAATAAAAATAATCGGATTCAACAGTTCCATATCAAGAGGAGTAAAAAAAGGTCTGATTGTTGATATCCGCGAAGTCACGGAAGCGGTTGAACAAAGCGTAGAAAAGGCAGAACGTATGGCCGGGCATAAGTTAAACAATGCGTTCGTTTCGGTAGGCGGTCCTCATATTTCTTCTCTCAACTCACACGGAATAGTTGCGGTGTCCAATGCACACGGTGAAATAGTGGAGGAGGATGTGGACAGGGTTGTTGAAGCCGCGCGGGCGATATCGCTTTCCACGACCCGGCAGATTATTGAAGTATCGCCCCGTGATTATATTGTGGACGGACAATCGGGGATAAAGAATCCAGTAGGAATGAGCGGGGTACGGCTTGAAGTAGAAACGCATATTATTACCGCTTCCCAAACCAATCTTAAAAACATTGACCGATGTTTGAGCGATTTGGGTATTGAAAACCAGGGATATGTGTTTTCCGGATTGGCCGCATCAGAATCGGTACTGACCGATACGGAAAAAGAGCTGGGCGTGGTATGTGTGGATATTGGAGGAGGGAAAATAGATATCTGTATGTTTGTGGACGGCTCACTCTCCTATTCATCGTCAATTCCGCTTGGAGCAAGACATATCACAAACGATATTGCGGTAGGTTTAAGGGTGTCGCTTGACTCCGCGGAAAAAATTAAACTGTATCTCAGCAAAAATATGACAGGGGGAGATAAACTGAAGAAAAAAAACATTCAACTGAATTTGGCCGATCTGCAACTGCCAGAAAATGTTTCAGACGTTTCGCTTAAAACATTGGTAGACGGAATAATTGCTCCCCGGCTTGAAGAATTTTTCAAACTTATATTTGAAGAGATAGAAAAAAGCGGTTTTGGACAAAACATTCCTTCAGGACTGGTTCTTACAGGAGGTGGAGCATTAACCGTCGGTATGCTTGAAACAGGTAAAAGAGTAATAGGGCTACCCATACG
>JBJKRW010000048.1:0-4938 GCA_046704445.1 Microgenomates group bacterium | reverse complement strand
AAAAAGAGCAATACTGAGAAAAATCGTTAGGATTCGGACAAATAAAAAAATTCTTTCGGCGTGTTGATAATCCGATCTGTTAGCAAGAAGATTGATTTTTGTTTTTTTCATGTGTATACGGGATTATCATTTCGTAACGAAATTTACCGTAGGCCTGCTCCTACAACCGAAAGAAACAGCGACAGACGGTTTTGGTATGAGTTGAGCATGGGGGTGTTTTTAAATACGGTTTTAGGCTGAAATTCGGATGAATTTATTGAAAGATTTTGCTGAATGAATTTTGAAATCGAAGGGAACAATACGGAATAGTTGTAAACATATAACTGATTGATTCCGATTTTGTATTTTTCACTTACAAGGTTTACGAAACGTTTTATCTCAAAAGAGAACTCTTTCATTACCGGAGTTATAATCTTATCAAGGGATATGCTGTTATTCTGTTCAGGTTGATATGCCGCGAGAAGTTCGAGAGATTTATTCAGGTCAATGTTGAGATTTATCTGGATTTCTTTCAGAATCAGATTTAGGCCTATGTTAAAGGTATGATTCAGCACAATAAGATTAAGTTCGGGGTTGTAATAATAGACCGATGTGGTTGCGGTTCCGAGATTAATAAATATTGCTTGAGTTGATTTATTTGGCGTGACAAGTGGATAATATGAGGTGAGAAATCTTGACATGGAGCTTAATTCGTTTTCTACGACATGAGGAAGCAGGCCTGCAGTTTCGCAAATATCCTGTACTTTTTCGATAATTTGTTTTGAAGCGGCAACAAGCAGAACAAGAATTTTTTTTTGAGTATTATCTTCGTATAATACTTCAAGATCGAGATTGGCTTCATCAAGTGAAAGCGGAATAAACTGGTCCGCCTGATACCGTATTGCCGACATAAGTTCTTTTTCATTCAATTTTGGCATTAACATTATCTGACTATATGTATATGCGTCTGGGATTACGACTGCGACGCTTTTGTTTGTGATTTTGGACGATTCCGCCGCTTTTTTTATCTGATCTGCAATTTGCTGGTTTTCTTTCGGTGTCTGCGCATTGGTAAATGCGGGATTTAATTTCTGTATGCTTAAATGCTCAATTTCAACCTGTTTTGGAGAAATGCTGATTTCCGCCATTTTAAGGTAATTTTCCGAAAGTTCCAGAGAAAATATATTATTTGCCATGATTTCAATATAGAGTAAATTTTTTTAAAATTCAAGCTGCAAACGGGAGTCAAACAAGGCCCTAAAAAAACAAAATCATGCACTCAATAATTATTGAGCTTAATGCTGGTCTGGTATGAGAGTTCGGCCTTATCCTCCGGACGCGTGGAGCTGGTTTGATAGGAAACTTTATACTGTACGGTTACGACGGGCGGAGAAAAGTCGCTGGTTTTGTTGCATATTATGCTGAACGTAGTATTGTCGATCGAGACCGCTGATGAAGTCAAATCGGTGGTTTCGGGTGATGCAGAGCCGGCAGGTCTGAAGGAATCCGAAGCAATAGTATATTGGCCCGCGTTGTTGATGAGAAAAAATTCAAATGTATTATCATTCAAATCCTTAAAATAAAGATTGCCTGATGTTTGAGAAGAGCCGGGAGCAGCGCAAACTTCGTTGGTCGCCGATGAGTCCGTATATATTCCTGCAGCATAATTTCTGATAAGATAATCCATCACGTTGATGACATGATCCCCTTCCTGCTTGACGTGAGATAAACGGTACACCTTTGTTTGTTCCTGAAAAATTACGAAAATGATAGAAAAAAGAACTGGAAGAATCAATCCGATTACCCCGATGGAAACAACCATTTCAATAAATGTAAAAGAACTTCGGTTATTTTTAGAAAAAGGATTTATTGTTCCCATACGGTAAATAATTGTTGTAATGGTACAGAGTAAGTATTTCCGAGTTCTTTCCAACTGACAGTGACTGTTGTGTTAGCTTGAGTTGCAGGGGTTCCTTGAGTCTGAATCTGCACTTCCCGTTTAAAAATCGCAGGCGTTCCGAACGAAAAATCATTGGCCGCACACCCGCCCGAAGAAGGCCAATCCGCGTTGGGGTCTGCGGAAAACGTGAGAGTAGAATTGAAACAGTATGTTCCCGCGTGTTGGCTGAAACTGTACCAGTCGATTTCTCTTTTTGATTTTATCCATGCCATCAATTCATCAGCATACCGGGATGCAATAATTTTATGTTCGCTTAACTGCATATCTCGAATCGATATACTGACAACGGCGGCTGCGACTACGATAAACACAGAAATAACACTTACAAATACCAATACCTCAATTAAAGTAAAACCTGGAATTCCGGCCCTGAATTTTATCATAGAATCAGTGTATATTGTTTAACTGATTGAGTCAAACATTTGATAAGATTTTATTAATCAGCAGGAAATAACGGCATTATCCGATTTGACGATTCCGGAAGAATACACGGTGACATGAATACATTTGGTAGCGGCACTATCCGTAAACGTAATTGTATTTTGCGTAACGGGATTGCCTGTTCCGTCCACCATTGTTGCGGAAGCGGTGAGTTTATTAAAAATTATAGAAGGAGTAGTGGTAGTCGAAACGCTTGCTCCCTCGATCTTATACGTATGAATAGCGCTTCCCGATCTCACTCCTCCGCATCTAAGGTATAAGTCATATGACGAAGTATTTATGTAGATTTCATACCCGTTGAATCCGCCCGTACAGGTTTTACCGCTCAAATCACCGGATACGGCTTTTTGTTTGGCGAGACTAAGGGTTTGCGATAATAATTTTGCCTGGCTTTTCAGCTGTTCAGTCTGGTTGTTTTGGTTATAGAAGGCCAGGCTCATTCCAGAAAACAGTACGATAACCATAATGACAATGAGCAATTCAATAAGCGTGAAACCGGATACAAATGATGTATTATGATTGGACATATCTTCAGGGACACGTTTGACCGTATGGCCCCACGGTGTAATTGCAGGATTTTGAACCGCAGGAGGGAGTGCCGGCGCATGTATTTGTTTCACCTTCAAGATAGGCTCCTAATGTGTAGCTGGAAGCGCTTTGCGTGTAATAATAAAGATACGGGGTTGCGGTACCGCATTGAGGGTCATTCGGAATCTTTGAAAGATAGGTGTTCGATCCGTCAGTTAATGAACCCGCGCTTGAACACGAGGAAAAATCAATGCTTGCCGGATAAGAACTTGTCGCACTGTTGCTTCTGTACATTTCGAGTGCCGCCCTTATTTGTTCCAGATCCGCTTTTCTCCGCGCATTTCTTGATTGTTGTGTAAATGTCGAATATGAGATGAGTGCGGTAGTTGCAAGCAAAGCGATAATTGTCGCGACAACAAGTATCTCGATAAGTGTAAAGGATTTTTTATTTTGGAATGCGATCATATTACTGTTGTGATTTAATTTCAGCAGGGGTGGAATCTGTTTCCAGCGGTATGGTTATGTCATAAGAGCTTGTGCTTGTAGTGACGGAGTAAACGGTTCCGCTGGTAGGGCTGGTTATTGAAAACGTGTTTGAATCTGCGGGACAGGTTTCACTGATTGAGTCTGTTCCGTCTCCCGTAACCGTGGGATATGAAAAGTCGTTAATTGAATAGCATTGTTCCATTGCGTTTTGGAATGCATGAAGATCGCTTCTCCGTTTCGCATCCCTTGCTTTCATCTGTGCCGTTGAATAAGAAACAATTCCGAGTCCGAGAAGAACAGCGATGATGCCGATCACGACTAAAAGTTCCAGAAGCGTAAACCCGAACTTGTGATACAGGTTTCTCATACTATTAGTATACACACAACTAAGTAATAAAATTAAATAATCTTAATTTTAGGTTATTTTAAGGTTGATTAACTATATAACACTTGTTTGAAGTGCATCCTCCCGGACACGCCGTACACAGTGAAGAACCGTCGGGATCTCCGCCGTTTTCCAAACAGGTACACAGCGTATAGGTCAGATTGGTATTGTTTACAGAATAAAAATAAGGTGTCGGACCAAAAGGATCGCACGGAGTTTTATTCATGTATGTAATGGTTCCTGCTCCGTTGGTAAAGGGTTGACCGCAGTCCGCAGAGGTTTTGAAGCGGCCGCTTGTCGCGTCAGGAAACGCCGGAGGAGTTTGGTCCTGTTTGTAAAGTTCAAACGCTTTTTGGAGTTGTCGAAAATCATTTTTCCTTTCGGTATCCCTGGCCCGTTCGCGTGCGGCCATGAAGTTCGGAAGAATAAGTGCAGCGAGCGATCCGATTATCGCAATGACTACCAGCAGTTCGATTAAGGTAAATCCTCTTACTTTCATAATATCCGACTCTAAATTCATTCGACTTTCTCTTTTTTTATGCTATATGTTTTCCAGATAAAAATCAAGACGTGGTCTACGGCAAGTTGAGGGTTAAGGTTATTATTTGTCAAAAGTTTGTACACGGTGAGTATTTCTTTCATGATGACGTGCCGTTTGTAAATTTGAGGGCGGGCTCTTAAGAACTCGAGCAAATCCATAAAAACTTTCTGGGCGTCTTCTTTTGATTTTACCGTCGTGTGTGGCAGAAGAAACAATGCCCGGAGATCATTAAATCGGACCGGGTCAAAATAACTCGTTTTTGTTTCAGTACGCGTTTTTTCTGTGATCATGCGTACGGTTTTGCAGCGTGATTGAATTGTGCCGATAAGCGAATTCGGGTTGTGTATGGCCATGATAAACAAAGTATGTTTGGGCGGCTCTTCAAGTAGTTTCAATATGGCCTGTTGCGCTTCCAAAGAAGCCAGATCAAAATCCTCAAGTACAAAAATCCGTAATTCGTGAGACTCCGTCATAACTTGTCGATGAATTGATCTGACTTGATTTATGCCGAATTCCTTTGTTTCGGGCGGAATACGGAAAATAACAGGGTGATTACCAGAAAAAGATTTCAGATACTGGTCGATATTTCTTTTATTTTTGATGACTAAAATATGAGGA
>JBJKRW010000047.1:0-4357 GCA_046704445.1 Microgenomates group bacterium | reverse complement strand
GGAGAGTTCCCAGCGTTGGTTGAAAAAAATTTAGCGGGGGTAGCGGTTGAGACTCAAAGGCGTGCGTTAGCTTTATATGATAAAACCTTACCGGAATTGCGTTTGCAAGACATAGAAGGAGAAGAACTAAAAGATGCACTTAAATATTTAGGCGTATTTAAACGTATCGCATTAGGTTGGGGAGAGGAGAGTTCTGATTCGACCTATCAAATAGCCAAGGCATTAGCGGAAACCGCATCCGCATGTCAAGACGCAACCACGAACGAAAAACATCTTTTGCTCAGTAAAGCTTACGAGTGGCTTCAGTTAGGTGAAAGAATAAGAGAGAGATATAAAGGATTAGAAAGCCATAAGGGATTACTGGATAAAGATCCGTTGGAGACAGTTGCGCAGGAATTTGCCGATTCTCTTATTGATATGACGAAAGGAGATGTTGCGAACACCTCGACAACAAGAGCTGAAGTAATACTTTCAGATCCGGTGAAGGCACACATGATGCACCGTTTGGGATTTCTTCCACGTATTCCCAATGATTTATCAGCCGCTTTACTAGAAAGAGGCGGAAAAATAATAGAAGCAAGATCAAAAGGTGATTTCCGTGAAAAAGTAAGTTATCATGACCGGGCGACGCAGGAAACAAATTACAGCATGATATTGAGGAGCCCTACTTTAGGTCCGAATATGGAAATGAATGTGCTCCGGGGTTCGCCGGTAAACGATTTAGGATTAGCGAGGAGTAATGTCATTGTTCTAAACATGCGATTCAATAGATTAAACCTCGTTCCGGCAATGCGGGCGATTGTGGGGAAACAGGTATAATAAGGAACGTATGGGAGAAATATCGTTATCAGGGGGATTATCACATCGTCCCGTAGAAGTTCCTCACAGGAGTCCGCAGGGAGTTATAGATTTTTGGAAGCGGTTGGGTTGTATACAGAACGTTGACGGATTAACGCGAATCCCATATACATCTTTTACCGTCGGTCAGCTCCGTTTTTTTGCTCCGAAAGGTTTTGAGCAAAAAAAAGTAGAAGAATGTGCGCATTCGGCAAAAATGATCGAAGAAGCAATTACGGCTTCTGTTTCCAGTCCTCAAGCATTGACCGACATTGTGTATGCGCTGTTTGTTCCTTCATTGTGTTCCCGGAACTCATTTTCAGATCTCACGGGGAAAAATATTTTGATGAGCTTGGCCCACTTGAAGCATATAGGGATAAGCATGTTCGCGCACGAATATGCACATTCGGTTCTTGCCCGTTATTATGGATTCTCTGCAAGCAGGCTTGTTACCGAGGCGGCGGCAATTCATTTTATGCGCAAAGTATATAAAGGATCAAAGTTTGTAATGAAATATGAGAGCTATCTTAAAGCAAAAGATTTGGCTTATTTAAAACAAAAAGGTTTACGGGTTCCTTTTGGGCCATCGATTCTTCATGAGCAACAACCAAAAGCCGCAAACAAAAGAGAATCACTCAGGTTAAAAGAAGAAGCAACCTACGGCCTTGCCTCGTATTTCGGGCAATGTTTTGTCGAAACTTTTGGTGAACCGAAATTCCTGGCATTTTATAAGCATACCTGTAAAAAAAACGTTTTTGACCAGAAGACAGGCACGCAGATCGTAAAAAACGGGCAATTGGCCGGTTCGCAGGAAGAACTCATCCGGTATGCACTGAAGAAAGTCCGGATAGATTTAAACCAGTTTAATCAAATTTACGATAAGTATGTGTCCCGTTTGACCGGAGTTGCCTGAAAAAGTCGTATTGACAACACATCCGGATTCATGTAATGTTGTAATATCCCTATGAAGAAGGATGCAAAAAAAAGAGCAGAAATCGCCACCATTCTTCTGGTCGGCGGCGTATTGTTTTTAGGAGTATTGTCAATGGTTTCTTCAATCTTTGTGAGGGATTCTACCAATTCACTCGCATATCAGCCTGAAGCGCGGGTTATGATGGGGACGGGAGATGCCAGTGTTTCCGAATCATCTTCAAACGGTCCTCAACCGACCTCAAAAGTTTCTCCGGCAACAGGAAACGGCACTTCAAGGAATTCAACAGACCAAAGGCCGCCGGCAAACTATAAGGTAACACCGGAAGTATCGGCTCCGGCAGAAGGATGCGGTATTCACAAGGAAGGAGATCAATGGTGTTATGCGAAATCTTTGATGACATGTAAAAACGGTATAATCGACACCAAACATACCTGTTCCGGAATTGACGATCCGGTCTGTCAGCCGCAAAACGGTTGGATTTGTGACACAAAGGAGCTTATGCCGGCTTCACCAACACCCCAAGCAGGTTGTGGCACTCATCATGAAGGAGATAATTGGTGTGAGCTAAACTCCTACAGGACCTGTAAAAACGACCATATTGATATAGTAACCTGTTTGGGCACTACAGACCCTGTTTGTGCTGCGGGGAGCGGTTGGAAATGCGGTATTCCGGGTCTCACTATGCCCGCATTGACACCACAACCAACGCCTATTGATACCGGTGCGGTATGTAAGAATATCGGGGTAGGAAACCAGATATGTGTTGATGATAAGAGATATATGCTTTGCACTCAATATGGGACTACGACTTTATTCTGCCCGGACAATTGGCATTGTGTTGGAGATCATTGTGTTTCTTTGAGTAATCCTCCGGGTGCAGAAGCAGGACAGGGACCAAAGGAAAATTTAAAACCTCCTCCGTCCGAAAAGGCAGTTCCCCAACCTGTGGCTACGGATACGCCAGTTCCGACTCCAGTTGCGCCGGTCACGTTGCCGGATGAAAAAATTTTTATGTGTACGGAACAAAAAACAATTTCCACGTTAAATACGGCAGGCGATTGGGTTACGTCATGTCAATGCAGAACAAAAAGCAATATTATTGTAATTACCGAGGGGGCATGTAAATAAGCTATGTTTAACCAAACCAATACAAAAATAAAAATCATTCTGGTTCTCGCAGCAGCGTTTTTACTGGGCAGTTTTGTATCTAACAGCATATTTGTTGCTTCAACGCCCATAGTACGTTCTGATGTCATGACCAGATTGAAGAACCTGCCGAAAGATCTTCTCAATTCAACAAAAAATACCATAGCGTTTATGTCAAGTCTCGGGAGATCAACAGAACAGAACAGACAGCAGATATCTGCGCAAAATCAGGTATATACCAATTTTATCAAAAATGAACCGAATGTAACGCCTCCGCCGCAGGTTCCTTTTAAGGCGATTTCAAAAGGCGTATATGCGGCCGATGATCCTCAGACCAATACGCGGTATCTGAAACTGGACAGCGGGACAAAATTGCAGGAAAAAACCATTAAGATACGTAACTCCGACGGAACCGTACAGGAGTTAAAAGCCTTGGTTCCGGTATCTCAATAACGTAAATCAATCCGTGAAAATATATTTCTTATCTTCGTGCGGGAATGGGAATTCTTACCGGTAACGGCGTTGCCCGTACTCCGGGAAATGCAAGATTGAAAAGTCGTGTTCTTGCCGGAACGCGTTTATCAGTTAATTTTTCCACTTCGCTTTTTGGCGGCTGTTTTCTTTTTTCGTCTTTTTCTTCAGGAAGAGGATGGGGAAGGGGATGAAATTCTGTTGTCTTTCCGTTGTTTGCCTCGATTGCCGCGTTAAAAAACCCTATGACAAATATAGCCCAGGTAGGGAGCGGTAAGGGTACCCCTTTTTTTTCTTTTTCCAAATCTATGGGTTTTTGCTGCGGTGGTAGGGATTCTGTTGCGGGTTCCATATGATGCAATGTTATATAAAGGACTTAAGCTTTTTTAACAGGTTTTGTTTATTGAATTCGTCCAGATTCTTCCGGAGATTGGTACCCACCGGGTTAAAATCGGGGTAACGCGTGCAGAATGACGAAATCTGATTCTGCAATTCGTCGAGATTCTGAGGAATGCATGTAGCGATCAGAAAATCCTGTGCCGTTTGTTTTGCCTTTTCGATTACCATTTTTTTTTGCGAAAGAAGGCCGACGAAGATAGCGACGCAATCCTGTTGTAATGCGTCAATAATCTGATCTGTCTCCATACAAAGAGTATACCTTATTTAACGGAAAGTCCGCAGTTATGAAGTATTTTTACCTGTCTGATCAGGTATGTTGAGATGGTTCTTCCCGGTGAAAGCTTAGGCGGGGGATTGCCAGGGATACGATCGCACCAAGCAGGATAAATACGAACCCTTCGTGTAAAGCCTGGTTGGATGCATCGACCTATTCCTGATCCACATTATGTTTGACTATGATAGCGATACTGTCGGCATGAGTGCTTTTAACAGGTGCAAACTGCAGGCTTTCGGGAGAGGCGTGCCGTAAGGATTGCAGAACCTGTTTTTTAACCTGCGGGGTAAGCCGCA
>JBJKRW010000046.1:0-2632 GCA_046704445.1 Microgenomates group bacterium | reverse complement strand
ATCCGATGATGAGCTTTCGTTTCATATGCTTTCAGGTATCATTATATACAACTATATTGCATTCATCATCTTCGGGGTCCTGCTGTTACTGTTTCAGGCTTCACTTATAATATCCACAAAATTTACGTTCTGGCCTGAAATCACGACCTTTTCATGGCTTGTTTCAATGCGCCGTTTGCCGTACCGGGATTTTTTTGACCACCACGGATTCCTGTTGTATTATGTACTGGCTCCGTTTATGCAAAACGGAACATATACGGGATTGAAAATTGCCTATCTTGTTATCCAATCAATCAATCTGATTCTACTTCTTGCAATACTAAAACGGATCTCGGACAAAAAGGGAATAATATTTGGAGGAATACTGTATGTGTTGCTGTCTTTTTTTGTTTCTGAAAACACGCTGTGGTATGAAACTCTTATCACGACGTTTCTTTTATTTGCGTTCTATGCCGCTCACGATAAAAAAAAATCCGTGATGAAAAACATTGTCATTGGACTGGCGATTTTTGCGGCTTCGTGTCTTAAACCGACCGCGGCAATATTTGTCGTGGCGATATATATAGCGCTTCCTACATTTTTGCCGCTTTTGGTTGTGGGTCTCGGATGGGTTATAATCGGCCTGTTGTTTTATTTATCCCACGGTTTTCCGCAGCTTATACACGACCTGTTCCTTTTTAATGCATATTTTTCCCGTCACTTTAGCAGCTCATATTATTCGGACTGGAAGTTTCACCTTTCTTTGTTTGTGTGTTCGGTAGGAATACTCTATATGTTTTGGAAATCAAAAAAGATCAGGCAGATATTTCCTTTTGCTGCAGGCATCATTTCTTCACTTATCTTTGTGTTTTATCTGTATAACCGCTGGCACTTATTGCCTCTTGTTTCTTTTTTTGCATTAATGGCGGGATTTTCGGTAAAAGAGCTTTCCGGAAAAATGCGGATGGTTGCAATAGCCGGATGTGTAATTTTCATTGTTTTGTCGGGGTTTAAAGACGGAATGCTTTGGTTGCAGCTGCGGAAAACGGTGCCATGGCAGGAACAGCAAAGAGACGCGGAAATTATGAAATATATGCGCACGCAGGGTTTCGATACGGACCGTCTGTATGTATTCGGAAACCAGGGAGAGTTGTATTATTTACTGCACAGTGTTCCCTCCGTATATTATGTTCTTCAGTTTCCCCTCATGAACGAGTATGAAAAAAATATGCAGTTCAGGATTATTGACGATATTCGCCAAAACAAAGTTCAAACGGTTATTGTTCCTCTTCCGGTAGAATCCGCATACAATTCTATGCTGCAGGTGTGGTCATATATCCTCGGTCATTATATTCCGGTTAAACAAACTCCGGCATACATTGTATACCGGTCGCTGCAAACCGTTGCTAGAGCGGATTAATCAGGAGACGACATTTTGAGGTTTTCCTTGAATATGGCGCACAATATTTTCGGTTACGATTTCCGAAAGTCTGTATTCGGATTCTTCAGTATTGAATCCGATATGCGGAGTGATAAACACGTTCTGCATTCCTATAAGCGAAGAATCAAGATTCATCGGTTCGTCTGTTAATACATCCAATCCGACGGAAAATACTTTTCCGTTTTTCAGATTTGCAAGAAGAGCTTTTTCGTCGATAACCGCACCTCTCCCCGTGTTCACTATGACGACATGGCGTTTCATAAGATTAAATTCTTTTGCCGACAACATGTTTTTTGTCCGTTCGTTTAACGGCGCATTAACGGAAATAAAATCGCTTTGTTTTAATAATTCTTCAAGACGGGTACGGGGTGATTTTGAATCGGTATATATGACATGCATTCCGAATCCGCTTTGAGCAAGGGACGCAACATGTCTGCCGATATGTCCATATCCGATAATACCGATTGTTTTGCCCCTTAACTCTTTACCTTTATACAGAAAGGGTTTGTATATGTGTTTCTGCAGGTCGGAGTATGCGCGGCCGCTTAACCTGGCTGCGTTCAGTAAAAGTCCGAATGTGTGTTCGGCCACCGCGTTGGTTGCGTAGTTGGGCGAATTGCAGACAGCAATGTTTCTTTTTCGTGTTTCCTGAAGGTCTACCCATTCGTAACCCGTTGCCGCAACCGAAATCATTTTAAGCCTAGGGCATGCTCGGATGACATGTGCGGGCATAATCATCCAGTTGTCTATTACGATGTCCGCTTCTTTTATTCTTCGTATCCCCTCGCTTTCGTCGGGAACGTCGGCATATACGGTAAGACTTCCGATTCTCTCGAGAATTTCCCGATGTTCAGGATAGATAACGACCTTGTCTACAGATACGATGTTCATACGAGTAAAGTTGAAATCATAATGCCGATTATTCCGATGATACCATACAAAGACAGTTGCTGCCCAAACAAAATGATTCCGCATAGATACACGAAGACGATTTCGCTCAGGAGAAGTATGCTTGTGGTGACCGGTTTTAATTTGCCTGATGCATAGTACAACAGGGAGAAGGGAAATACGGATCCCATGATTCCGAGTCCGGCAAGCAGCGCCCATTCGACGGATGAGAACTGCCAGGTGAAGGTACGAAATACCGGTATACCGGCAAAATCCATAATGCGACCGAAAACAAACAGGAGAGGAAGGGCGAAAATCCAACTG
>JBJKRW010000045.1:0-4657 GCA_046704445.1 Microgenomates group bacterium | reverse complement strand
GGTAAGAAGATCGCGAAAAAATCTTCGCGTTTCGTCGATGTTTTTCAACGAAAGGACTGCGCGGAAAAGTTCGTCCGAAACCGGATTAATCCAATTTTGCTTTTTCATAATGTGCTTTATTATACTACAGCGCTTTAGTTGAGTCAAGCGGATGTGGAAATGTCTAAAATAGATATATACGCATTGTTGCCATAAGCCGTATTGCACCTCGCAGGTGAAAGGGGTGTTAGCGGTAATAGCGTTCCGCTTGGGAGGTGTAGAGGGATTCGTATTTGCCTTTTTTCTTCATGAGCAAATCGTGGGTGCCGTCTTCGATAATTTTTCCCCGGTCAAGTACGATGATGCGTTCGGCGTCTCGTATCGTCGAAAACCGGTGAGAAATAAAAATAACCGTGTTTTCCTTTGTTTCCCGATTCAGTCTGTCGAATATCTCTATTTCCGATTTGGCGTCGATGGCGGAAGTAGGCTCATCAAGAATCAATATTGACGCCTTTTTGGCATATGCTTTTGCGATGGCAAGCTGTTGCCATTGGCCGCCCGATAAATCAATGCCGTCCTTGAAATGGGGACCGAGCTGCTGGTCCAGGCCTTTGGGAAAAAAGCGCACAAAGTTCCATGCGTTGGAGAGCTTGAGTATTTTTTCGTATTCTTCATCCGAGCCGTTGCCGTTTGATGCCATGTCTAGGTTTTCCCGTATGGTCAAATAAAATTTTCCGTAGGATTGGAACAGAGTTGAATAAAGCAATAACAAAATGCGTTCCGGAATCTCCCTGATATCCACGTTATTGATGGAGATCGATCCTTCGGTGGGATCATACAGTCTCATAAGGAGTTTGACCAGGGTTGATTTTCCCGCACCGTTTTCTCCGATGAGCGCGATGTTCTGGCCATAGGGAATTGTAAGGTTCAGGTCTTTCAGAACGCTTTTATCTTTTTTGCTGGGGTAGGCAAACGACACATGGTTGAAGACGATATTCGGCTTGCTGAGTTTTCGGATGAGTGTAAGTTCTTCTTTTTTCGATAGGTTTGGGAACGCGATTACGCTTTTGAGGTTATAAAAATCCATTGCATCTTGAATAAAATGGCTGTCTGCGGAGAGCTGTTCGAGGAGTGTCATCACCTGAGTAAGGCCGCTTGAGAATACAAACACGTTGATATACAAAAAAACAAATGTTCCGGCGGTGATTTCTTTATTGATTACCTGATTGGCGGTAACGAATAAAAACAGAAAAATGGCGAGGGTCGGGAGTAATTCGACGAACGTGGATATAATCCAAGCTTTTCTGAAAAGTCCGAGCTGTTTTCGGGTAAATTGTTTGTAAATGGCGACCAATCTGGCTCTGAAAAAATCAAAAGCATGAAACATCTTGATTTCGGGAAGCGTATCCCTGCTGCATAACGCACTGTTGAGGTATTCAAATTTTCTCCTGGTTTCCGAATCCGCGCGATAAATCAAAAAGGTGTATTCCCCTATTTTTGCTTTGAGAATGATGGGAATAAGATGTGTAATAAATACAATTATTGCGATGACCGGAGAGGCGATGAAAAAAATTGCGATATTGACCGCAAGTCCTGATAATCTGCTGACTAGTTCGACGAATGATTTGAAGTAGTATTTGAACTGGAGCTGAAATCTGTTAAATGTGCGCCAGATACTATCGTTTTTCATAGGATCTTCAAATGTGGGAATGTCCAGTTTGGAAAGTCTGCGGATAAAATCCTGATTATTGTAAATTGCCTGTTTAATGTCGAGAAGATTCCAGATATATTCCTGCAGTTTTGCCAAAGTGTTGGTGCCTATTTCGTATATAAGGCGTACAAATATGACACCGAGCAGTCCCAGTCCGAAATAGCTTTTGACTCCGGTTGCCGTGTCGATGATCGCGCTGTAGAAAAATATATATATGGTATATAGCAGGCCGAGAAATATGCTTACGGTAAAATACAGAAGAAAATATGTTTTACTCGCCTGCCAGGTTTTAATAATCACGAACTTAATCGCATTGATGATCTTCATACTTTGATTATAATAAATAAAAAGCCCTGTTTTTGTTATTTTGTAGAGTGTCCAGACGACCCGCCTTGCACCTCGCAGGTGAAAGGGGCTTGGGAGGGTTAGTCGAGGAGTTGACGTTTTATTTTTTTGAGGGCAATTTGATAGTCTTTATTATTTTCAACGAATTTTCGATAGTCTGAAGGATCTGAAATGTTGAGTTCGGGTAAGTAGTGCGTTAGATAAAGCGAGTCGCTAATGAGATCGCGATAAGACGAGTATTTCCAATCTTCCGGATTTCGTACGAGAAGGTTTGTGGTCGGATTGAGATGAATGTATCGGGAAACGTGCATTAATTGTTCGTCGGTTCGAATCCGAACGTGCCGTATTCTTGATTGCCATAAAGGGCCTTTTCGTTTAAATTTAATATTAAAAAACCGGGAATAACTATTCTCCACATTGCTGAAATAGTATGAACATTTATCTGACAAACTTTTAATTAATAAATGAAAGTGATCGGGCATAATGCAATAAGAAAGAATTTTTACATACGCTTGATTTTTGGGAATCAGTATATTCTGAAATTTGTATGTTTTGTTTTGCTTGACAAAAGAAAGCCTTGTATGTAAATTTATATTGTTATAAAAGTCCAAACACTCTAAAAATCTTTTTATATTATCCGTATATTTAAAGATTGCGAAGTTGGCGATGCTTTTGTTGAATACATGATAAAAGCAATCCGAAATTATTGGTTTAATTTTCATATAAGATAATAGTTTCAAATTTTATTAGAAAAACCACCGCATATTTACTACAAAACTCACCATTTTGCTTATTTACAGAACCTTAAGACAATCCATATTGCACCTCGCAGGTGAAAGGTGGTAGAATGGGAAATGGCGGAAGAAATAACAACGATTTTTTTTGTGAGGCACGGAGAATATGAAAATCCAAATGACGTCAATCCGTTTCGAACTCCGGGATTTCCGCTCTCTTCATTAGGACGGATGCAGGCAAAAGAAGCCGCCGATTTTCTCAAAGGTGAGCAAATTTCATTTCTTTATACTAGCCCAATTCTTCGAACGAAACAAACTGCGGAAATTCTCGCGGAAGGATTGGGACTCAAACCGGTCGTGAAAGAGGAATTTATCGAAGTAGAAACCCCCTATAAAGGACTTCCGAATTCGGAAGTGGATAAAGCGGGTTTTTTTTACGACACCCCCTATCATGTCGAAAACGGCGGAGAATCAACCGGGCAGATCGCAGCGCGTATGAAAAAAGGGGTATTTGACGCTATTGAAATCCATACGGCAACACAAATTGTGATTGTTTCCCATGCGGATCCCATAATGTTTTTTATCAGCGAAGAAAAAGGAATTCATTCTTCCGCAAAAATCTGGTCTGATAAAGACTATATTCCTATGGGGGGTATCATACGCGCCGAATTTTCCGGAACGTTTTTGAAATCGGCTATTCCCGCGAACTACGACTAGGTGTCGACTCCCGAAGCATATATCCGCTGAAAATCATGCGGTGCATGGCAAGCGTAGGAAATTTCTCAGTGATAAGATACAGTACTTCGGGAAAATCTTCATACTGTTGTACCAGCTTAAGGACTACGTTGATCGGTGAGAAAATCAGTTCCGGGAAAAGGCGAAGTGAGGTAAGCATGAGGCGTTCCATTCCAACCCGCATTACCCAGAAACTGTCTTTTTTTAAAAAGAAATGAAACTCATTTCGACAAAGTCTTATGTATTCCGGAAGAATCTGTCTATTCAGGGTATTTGATTGACTGGGTATTATTTGGGAGGTATTTGGCCGAATTTCTTTTTGACCCGACGGGTTTTGCCCGATATTTTCCATGAGTGCCGAATCCTGAGAGAGGATGTCGGGGGTGGTGTCCGTTTTTTGTTCATTTGTGTTTCTGGGAATATTTGAGGACTGTGGGGAAAGCTTTTTGGCCGCAATTGCCCAGCCTTTTACCGCCTCGCGGAGCGCAATACACACAAAAGCGAGCTTTACGTTAGTGAGATGGACGTGATCCAGGTCTTTTTGGAAATTATAGAATTCCGGAGAAAGCCGGTACCGCGCAAGCCATTCTTCAATTTCTCGGGCCAACGGAAGATTGTTATGAATCAGTTCGGACACAGTTTGTTTCGTATCCGTGCACAGCTCTTGAAATTGGGGATGATTTAAATTTCTGACAAGTTGTCCGGTAATATAATCGAGATATTCGGGAAACGGACCGATATATGTGAAAAAAACAGGTGTTGCAGGAAGATTCAGTGCCTGTTTGATAAGGTCGTAGTTTTTTTTCACGCTGTCTGTTGCCTCAGATTCTGCAACTGACCGGACATCTGTCATACTCTATTATACAGAGTACAAAAACTGTGATTTTTGACCAATGATAGCCTGTTATCATAATCCGCCTTGCACCTCCGCAGGTGAAAGGGGTTTAGGGGTTGGTGCCGAGGGTGACGTTGATATTTTTTGTGTCTTTGCCGCGGACTATGGTCAGTTTGACCGTGTCGCCGGGCTTTTTCTGATAAATCAGTTTGGCGAGGCTCTGGTCGTCGGTCCCTGTAATTTTGGTCCCGTCAAATTCGGTGATAATATCGTCAGCCTGAATTCCGGCTTTATCCGCAGGCGAGCCCTGTACCACGT
>JBJKRW010000044.1:0-3987 GCA_046704445.1 Microgenomates group bacterium | reverse complement strand
GGACCGTATAAAGGTGGGATACGTTTTCATCCGGAAACCGTACGTGAAGAGGTACAGGCTTTGGCAACCCTTATGAGTATAAAATGCGCGGTTGCAGGATTGCCGTTTGGCGGAGGAAAAGGCGGAGTGGTGGTTGATCCCAAAAAACTTTCCGAACCGGAACTTGAGCGTCTTTCGCGTGCGTATGCGGCAAAAATAAGCGGATTCGTCGGTGAGGATGTTGATGTTCCGGCACCAGACGTTAACACAAACCCGAAAATCATGAGTTGGATTCTGGACGAATATCAGAAAATAATCGGGAGAAAATCGCCCGCCACCATAACAGGCAAGCCGGTGTCGATGGGAGGAAGCTTGGGCCGCACAGAGGCGACAGGCCGTGGAGGGGTTATTATTATGAGGGAAATCTTGAAGAAACTTCGTCCTTCAAGATCCAAAAGCATGACCATTGCGGTGCAGGGATTCGGAAACGTAGGGTATTATTTCGCCAAACTCGCATCCGAACAGGGATTTAAGGTTGTTGCAGTGTCAGATTCTAAGGGCGGAGTATATGTAAAAGAAGGATTGAATCCGGTAAAAACACTGGAGTGCAAAAAAGAAAACGGAAGTCTGGCGGGGTGCTATTGCAAAGGCTCCGTATGTAATTTGAAATACGGGAAAACCGTGAGCAATGAAGAATTGTTGGAATTGCCGGTTGATATTCTGGTGCCGGCGGCTTTGGAGAATGTGATCAATGCCAAAAATATGGCCAAAATTCAGGCAAAAATCATTGTTGAAATGGCAAACGGTCCGACAACGGCCGAGGCATATGAATACTTCACAGAACACGATACGGTGATAATTCCCGATGTGTTGGCCAACAGTGGCGGAGTAACCGTTTCTTACCTTGAATGGGTTCAGGGCAAGGCGGGGTATTGGTGGAGTGAAGAAGAGGTCAATCAAAAACTGGAAGTAATGATGAAACGCGCGGTTGATGCGATCTGGAAAAAAGCACACCCTGAACATGCGGGTAAGGGTAGCCGTGAATTAAGCGGTATGCCGCTGAAACAGGCTGCGTTTGAAGTGGCAATCGAACGGATTGTCAACGCAATGTTATAGCGGAAAAAACATTCTTCTGTTCTTACTGTGATATAATAGGTGTTACTCCTGTATGCAAGATTTAAAGGACTTTTTGGTCTTTGGCAAAGACTACATTATTACACGGCTCTTTTCCTGGGGCAGGGGGTTCGAAAGGATCAAGGATGTGGTTGTGGCTTTTTTGGTGGTTAAACGCGGAAAATATTCAACTTCGTTTTTAAACACATCTTTCTTCATTCTCGTTGCCGCAGCTTTGGTAGGAGGGCCGATCATTGCGGAAAACAATCCTTTTTTGGGATCTTTGGAACAGCGAGTAGGGAATTACCAGGCTGCGGTTGTCTCGTACAATCCGTATGAAAATTCCCTTTCTACCGTGGTATCGGTCAAGCCAAGAGATAAAGTGGTGGACTATACGGTGGCAGGCGGAGACACTTTGGCGTCCATCTCAAAACGGTTTGACGTTTCGGTAGATTCGATCAAGTGGGTAAACAATCTGAAAGACGACACGATCAAAGCGGGGGAGAACTTGAAAATTCCGCCGATCACGGGAATTGTTTATACGGTTATGGGAGGGGACAATATTTATTCAATTGCAAAAAAATACAGCGTTGACGCCCAGAATATTGTAAACTTTCCGTTCAACAACTTTGCGGATTTGGATACGTTTGCGTTGACCCCCGGACAGGTATTGTATGTGCCGAACGGTGTTCCTCCGGAAGAGAAACCCGTCATAAGCGGGAACGCGACAATGGGTCAGTTGTTTGCGCCGGTTCAGGCCGGCGTGAAAGGTTCCTCACAGTTTATCTGGCCGACTACGGGAATCATTACCCAATATCCGGTTTGGTACCATATGGCGCTCGATATCGCAAATCCTGCAGCTCCTCCGGTAATTGCGGCGGATACGGGAACAGTGATTTATGCAGGATGTATAAGGTATGGTTACGGGTGTCATATTATTATCGATCACGGAAATACGTTCAGGACATTATATGCACATCTTTCCCATATCGGAGTTTCTCCCGGACAGGTGGTACAAAAAGGTCAGCAGATCGGCATCATGGGTTCTACGGGGAATTCTACCGGCACTCATCTGCATTTTGAGATACGCATCAATGACGTGTTGCAGAACCCCCTAAATTACCTGAAGTAACGCTCCATAAATAGGACGGACCTTTTAAGGTCTGTCCTTTTCAAACAACTTGCTGAGGGGAATGTGTAATGCGTTTGAAATTTTATGGAGAGTTTTAATGGTGGGATTCGATATTCCGCGCTCGATTTTTGACAGTTGCGTACAATCCAGAAAGGCACGGGCCGCCAGTTCTTCCTGTGAAATCTTTTTTAGCTTTCTGAGTTTTTTTATCGTGACGAAATACGGTTCTTTGGGGGTATTATTCATATATTTAGGAATATTATAAACTTCCGGAAGTGTGATTTGTTGTATATAATCCGTTGATCCGTATTTCATAAGTAAATAATATGAGGTCAGATCTTTACAGTTTGGTATTTTTAAGACTATGCCTTCAAAAAACATACTGAAACAATATGTTGAAAACGGTTGTTACCATGTCTATAACCGCGGTGTGGAAAAAAGATTAATATTCACTTCTTCGATCGACTATAAGGTTTTTATATATTTTCTTAAAATATATCTGACCGATAAAGAAAAATTATTGTATGAAATTCAACATAACGATCGTTTACGCAAGTCGCAAAAGGAAGAAAAGATCCGTAGGATTATGCCGCTTTGCAATTTTTCCGGGAAAATCCATCTGGTAAGCTTTGTTTGTATGCCGAATCACTTCCACCTGCAGCTAATCCAGGATGAAAAACTGACAATCACTCACTTTATGCAGAGTCTTATGACAAAATATACCCGTTATTTTAACAATACGCATAGGCGCGTAGGCCCTTTATTTCAAAGCAGATATAAAGCGGTTCATATCGGTCGAGATGAGTACTTTATTCATATAAGCAGATATATTCACAAAAATCCCTTTGAATTACTCAAACAAAGCGTTCCTCTTCACACGTATCCGTGGTCAAGTTATCCAGGCTATGTAACCGGAAACGGTTTTAGTTGGCTGGATGAAGAATCGCTTCTTTCGTATTTCGGAGATAAGGAGGAAGCAGCCAGGCAAAAATATCAACAATTCGTTGAAGAATCCGAAGCAAACGAACCCCACCATAAACAGGTATATCTGGATCTATTGTTAGATCGCTCCGAATAGAGGACAGACCTTTTTAGGTCCGTCCTTATTTGGCTTCGGGGGAGGCGGACTTCGGAAGCTCAATTTTCGGACTGATTTGTGCTGCGGGAACGGCGGGCGGTGTGGCGATTTTCAACTGATTCGGTTGCTCAAGTGCCGCACCCTGCGTCGCCGATTGTTCGGATTTAGGCAGTTTTGATTTAAACTGCTCAAGTTCTTTTTGGGCACGTTCCAGGTCTGTTTTTGATGTTTTGGGGTCAAGCAGGTTGATGGAATTCTGCATCGCATTCACCGCCTGCTGATAATCGCCTTTCTGGTAAGATGCCCACGCCAAATTGTAGTAAGCGTTTGCCCAGTCTGATTTAAGAGCGACCGCTTGGCTGAAAAGATTAACGGCCTGATCCCAATTCTTGAGAGAATAGTACACGCCGCCTAAATTCAAACGGTAAATAGGATTCTGGGGATCGAGTACCACTGCGCGTTGATATGCGGAAACAGTCCATGTGTCCGCTCCTTGTGCGACATTGATGATGTTGCGGTAAATTACGGCCAGATTTTCCCAGTTTGAAGCTTGTTGCGGATTCAGAGTTACCGCAGCTTTTGCTTCATTGATTGCGGCCTGGATTGCCTGTGAAATAGTTTGTCTATCCTGATCTGATAACTGGCTTGATGCCTGGTTACCTTTTTTTGCCGCTTCCTGTTGAGC
>JBJKRW010000043.1:0-20587 GCA_046704445.1 Microgenomates group bacterium | reverse complement strand
GGAAAAACCACTCTCTGTCTTTCGTTGATTGCGGAAACGCAAAAAGCCGGGGGTGTTGCCGCCTTTATCGACGCGGAACACGCTTTTGATCCTGCATGGGCAAAACTTCTCGGCGTAAAGCTTGAAGACCTTTTAATCTCACAGCCGGATACAGGAGAACAGGCGCTTGAGATTGCCGAAGCCTTAATCCGTTCGGGAGGAGTTGATCTGGTGGTTGTTGATTCGGTTGCGGCGCTTGTTCCACGCGCCGAAATCGAAGGAGAAATGGGAGACTCCCAAATGGGGTTGCAGGCAAGGCTTATGTCGCAGGCATTGAGAAAACTTACGGGTGTCGTATCCAAGTCAAAAACAACGGTTGTATTTACGAATCAGATACGATTAAAGATAGGAATACTGTTCGGTAATCCGGAGACGACTCCCGGAGGACTCGCGATGAAATTTTATGCCTCAGTGCGCATGGACGTGAGAAAGATAGAGACCTTAAAGAAAAACAATCAAGTGTACGGCGCACGCATACGGGTAAAGATTGTCAAAAATAAAGTGGCTCCACCGTTTAAAGATGCGGAAATGGTTATTACGGGAGAAGGAATTGATCGGGAAGAAGGGGTGATAGATACCGCGATTAATCTCGGGATTATCACAAAAAGCGGGTCTTTTTTTAAACATCAGGAAAAGTTATTGGGACAGGGGAAAGAACAAGTCAAGGAAACACTGTCTACAAACGACAAACTCAAACAGCAAATAATGAAAGAGATACAGGAAAAAGGACCGGGAAAAAAATAACCATGGATTTTATTGATGAAGATCTGCAAAAACTTTATAACCGCGCCTATTTTTTTTTAAAATTCCGTCCCCGCAGCAGGAAGGAGATTCTCGATTATCTGAATAAAAAAATTCAGTCTACGCATTGGTCTCAAACAGAAGTAAAAAAAGTAGTCAAAGGACTGGAAGAGCAGGGATTCGTTGATGACGAAAAATTCATAGAATGGTTTGTAGCCCAGCGAAATATTTTAAAACCAAAAAGTGCTTTTGTGATAAAAAGAGAGCTGACAACATTCGGAATAGATAAATTGTTAATAGAAAAGTATTTTGACGAACATCCGCATAACGAGCAAGAACTGGCTTTGAAAACTTTGAGGCGCAAATGGTTTCGGCTGTCAAAATTATCCAAAGAGGAACGATTCAAAAAAGCCTCGGGATTTTTGTTAAGGAGAGGATTCGGATACGAAACCGTCAAAAGAGTTATTGATTTGTTTGAGGGCAGATAATGTGAATTTGCTATATTGATTTGTATAAAAGAGCAGACGTTTGTTCGGGAGAAGTTTTGACAATAGTGGATTCTGCTATACGAATATAGCCGTTTTTAGAAAAAAAATTAAGAGACGGCTTGTTGATTAACGGTTGTATTACAACCCATGTTACAAGATACCGAAAGTTGTGTTTTTTTGCCACGGTTTCCACGTGGGATAATAAAGCAGTGCCTGTCCCTTTCTTTCTGTAAGCAGGATCGACCCCTATATAGTCTACAGATAATGTTTGTTGTTTTGTCATAACTTTCTTATTTTCCGGGCGAAACCACCGTACCTTTATTTGTGTTCTTTGCGGAGGGACAGGAGAAAGAATAGAGGTCACAATAAAACCCGATAGTATTGATGACTTATTATATGTATAACAGAATGGATGGTGTGTAAGTTTATTGAAAAGACTTGTGCGATCGGGAAGAGTGTAAAAGAATCCGGAATTTTCTTTTTGCTTCAGGTATGAGGCGCTTTTTATTTTCCGGGGCGTGAGGGAATATTTTCGCATAATTTGATAAATCTGTAATACGTCAGAAGGTTGCGCGCGCTTTATCATATAATTATTATAGCCTTAATTATTCATTTGCAGCAACGGTCATAAAGCAGTATAATTGGAGAGTTATCAATTGCTTGAAGAAGAGCAATTACGTTAACGATAGATAATTAATAATTGTATGAGCCTCTCAGTTTGTCACCGTTTATGGTTTGAGTCAGAAGAGTCATAACCCGAAACATGTGTGATACTGCGGTGTAAGTAAAAGAGTGTTCGAAATTTCTTCTTCAAGCTTCGTATCATTCTATGCTACAAAAAATATTCAGAAGGTTTTTTCAGGATAAAAAGGAACAGGAAGCGTATTTGGACGCCGTGAAACAGCAGGCGAAAGAAATCATATTAAAAGCCACTGAGGAGGCTTTACATTTAAAGCAAAAGAGCGAGGAGGATGCAAGAAAGACCGTGTCCGACGCGATGGACGTGGAAAAAAGAATCGCCAAGAAAGAGCAGCAGATTGAAGAGAAAGAGTCTGGTTTGGAAAAAGAAAGACGTTCTGTTGATCAATCAAAACGGGCAATAGAATCAATAAAAAGAGATCTGGAGCTACGGCGTGATTCTATGCTTCAGAAACTTGAGAAGATTTCGCAACTGACCAAAGATCAGGCGAAAAATCTTTTATTGCAGGGTTGGGAAGAGAAACTGAAAGCGGATTTGGCAAAGCAGGTGAAGGAAAAAGAGGAAGAATTGAAAAAAGAAGCCGACGATAAGGCCAAACAGATTCTGGTCGATGCGATGAGGTACGGCGCAACGGACTATGTTTCGGAATATACTCTTTCCGTTGTGAATCTTCCCAGCGATGATTTTAAAGGGAGAATTATCGGAAAAGACGGCAGGAATATTCGGGCGTTTGAGCTTGCAACCGGAGTTGATGTGGATTTGGAAGAGGAAGGGGTTATCAGACTGTCTTCGTTTGATGCGGTCCGCAGGGAAATCGCCAGGCTTTCGTTGGAAAAGCTTATTAAAGACGGAAGAATTCAGCCGGAGCGCATAGAAGAAATAGTTAAAAAAACCGCAGAAGAGGTAGATAAAATAATTTTCAAAGCAGGGGAAGAGCTTGCGCACAAGGTTGGAGTATTCAATCTTCCTCATGAGATAACCCAAATGCTGGGAAGGTTTAAATACCGCTATTCTTACGGTCAGAACATGATTGCCCACACTCTTGAGGAAACGAGAATAGGAATTGCGTTGGCTCATGAACTTAGGGCAGACGTAAACATCGTTAAGCTTGGTTGTCTGCTTCATGATATAGGAAAGGTTGTGACCGACAAGGAAGGATCTCATGTGGAGTTAGGGGTTGATCTTCTCAAGCGCCACCACTTTCCGCAAAAAGTCACTGATTGTGTTGCGGCGCATCACGAAGACATTCCGTTTCCTTCGGTTGAATCCGTTATCGTATATATTTCCGATGCGGTTTCCGGAGGAAGACCCGGAGCAAGGCATGAAGACTTTCAGGAGTACTTAAAAAGGATAAAAACCATTGAGGATGCGGCAAAAACAAAAAAAGGAGTAAGGGAAGCGTTTGCGTTACAGGCGGGGAGAGAGCTTCGCGTGATTGTAAACCCCGAAGAAATGACTGACGATGAATCCGTCATCCTTGCTCAAAAAATCAAGGAAGACCTTGAACAGAAATTCGAGGTATTTCCCGGACAGATAAAAGTAACCGTCATACGGGAATACAGAGCTGAGGCAACGACCAAAATTTAACGCATCGGGAGGTTTCTTTTGAAAACGTAGGCCATACGGTTTTGCTCTAACACGGAGGAAATGAAGCGGAATATCGACCGTGTTTCTTTCATGAGGTCCGTTTCATAGGCGACCCGTTGTTCGGGCGACAAGTAATGGTCCAATGGATGTCTTGTTGGCGTCGAACCGTCTTCAAAAAGAATTCCCCCATGTCCGCGTCCGTTTACGCTGACGTTTTTGATTACGGCAGTTATCCCGTCGGGATACAAAGCGTGGGTTTGAGGAAACATAATAAGAAACAAGTGAAGGATAGGCGTAGAGTCAAAAAAAAATTCAAAAACATTTTTTTCTTTTCCCTCAATTTGTTCGGTCGGATACCCCGGGGAATACATTGCGTCATCCAATCGAAGATGTATTGCGTGGCAGGAAGCGTGTACGACAATTAAGCCCCGTTGATTGGATGTGCCTTTTTCTTGACTCTGAGTTTTGAATCCGATTTGATTAAGAAGCGCGTGAATGCTGATAGAAGGAGTAATAGGTTTCGGTGATTCCTGTATTTTTCTGCCTTCAATTATTTTTTTTGCTGCCGCGTATAGCGCGGAGTTTACTGCAAGTTCTTCAGGAGTTATATTGCGGAATTGTTCGGTTGTCATATAGGAATACAATTATAGAGCATTTAATCAAATTCTGCTTACAACAAAGCCCTAACAATGATCCAGATTGTTATAATAAGATGTTTTAAATATGGATTGACAAGAAGCCAAAAAATTACTATTCTGTTGGTGTTGAATTGATATATAGACCTAAAAGAAAAATAAAAATATTAGGCCAATTTAAATTAGATTATTGCAACGGGAAATAAGGAATTCTTTAAAAGTTTTTTTTAAGAAATACTTAGGAAAGGGGGTGAAAATAAATGACAAAAGCTGATTTAGTTGCCCAAGTAGCAAAAAAAGCAGGGCTAACCGCAAAAGCAGCAAAAGACGCAGTCGGCGCAGTTTTTTCCACAATGTCCGACGCATTGAAAAGAGGTGAAAAAGTAGTTGTTACAGGGTTTGGAACCTTTATGGTTAGGAAAAGAGCATCCAGAAAAGGACGAAATCCTCAAACTGGAGCGGAAATCCAAATTCCGGCAACAAAAACACCTGGTTTTACTGCAGGTAAAAGCCTTAAGAGGTTAGTAAAGTAATGCTAACTCTTTTTGGGTTAATATAACAATCCCGACAATTTTGTCGGGGTTGTTTTTTTAAACGATATTTACTATAATTTGAAATGCTATGGTGAAAAACGTGCTTGTGTCAATTACGGTAATTTTGCTCCTGGTACTTATTCCGGTAGGAGTATACTTCACAAACGTATCAACGGCGAGAGCGGATCAGGAGAGTGTGATATATACGCTTCCGTATCCGGGCATACTTCCCGACAATCCGCTTTACATCCTCAAGGTCATCCGGGACAGGGTGGTTGAATGGTTTACCCGGGACAATATAAAAAAGGCGGAATTTGATCTGCTTCTGTCCGATAAGAGAGCCGCAATGGCGGTTGAATTGGCAAAGCAGGGGAAAGACAAATTGGCGATTGATACGTTTGCCAAAGGAGAAAAATACTTCATCAAAATCCCGAATCTGCTCAAAGAAGCAAAGAAGCAAGGAACATCTCCTTCGTCCGACTTCGTCAGCAAATTGAAGGTCAGTAACGCAAAGCACAGAGAGCTTCTAAATAACCTGCTTAAGGATTTTCCGCAGGGACGGATTGACGATGTTATGCAGGTTATTAAGATCAACGAGACTATTCAGAAGCAGCTTCAGTTGCTATAAGGCCCGCCATACAACCCATTAAAAGAAAATTCTGCTGCAGCGTAAGCCAGTAATGATCGAACAACCCGGTAAACAAAACGATACATACAATGATCCAGGTCTTTTTTATTAACGGCCGCAAAAATCCGGCGGCCAACACAAGAAACGGAATTCCCGTGATAAAGCCGAACTCCGCAAAGAACAAAAGATAAAAATTGTGAACCGGTTGATTAAAGATAAACGGAAGCCTGATTATGTATTTGTTCTGGGCGACAAGATATGCTCCTGCCCCAACTCCGACAGCCAGATGTTGTAAGAGAATGTTAAGTGAAACCGCGGCAAGCTCAAGCCTTTTTTGTACGGTAAGAGGGTCTCCTTTTGCGGATAAGACAATGAGCGCAAGCGCGGCAAAAACAAGGATCTTTGTTGCGACACATAATCTGCAGAGTGTTCGTTTGCGCGTCTCGATGAAATAAAACAGGTTAACAAGAAAAAAACACACGATTGCCAGTTTGGAAAAGGAAAGGAATACGAGTGCTGCGGAAACAAAAAGAAAAATGAACCTTAAGATTTTATACGGATTAAAGATAGGATATATAAGAACAACACCATAGAGAAGCAGGAAAAACCCGGCCAGCGAGTTAGGATGAGAGAAAGTTGCGTACGGTCTTAGGAATTGTACGCCATTGATTGAGGCTTTGGCAATACCCGGAGTTGTAAGATCGAACATCCGTTCTCCAAAAAAATAAAATATCCCCTGAATGGATTGTTTTTCAACAAATTGGAAAACAGATAAAAACAACTCGAAAAAACCGGAAATCAGAAAACCGTAAAGGAGTATTTTTGGAGGCGGCAGATATTTTTTAAACAATACGCCGACAATAATAAGTTCCAGAATCTTTGCCGAAGCGTACAGGGAAACCGGTATTGAAAGGGAAAATGCCGTGTTTATTGCAAGGAGGCACAATACGACAATCATGATTTTTTTCCTCAACAGGGAAAGTATGTCCGGCAGGTTTAAGAGGATAAGGAATAACACAACAATGTCGGTTAGATACAGGGTCGGAGCCAGGTAGTCTGTCCGGACTCCGGACAGATAGGAAAAAGGGAGAAAAAAATGTTTCCCCAGCTGGGTTGGTAATAAGAGAATGAATAAAAAAAGCCCCGCAGAAGTCAGGTATTTTCTGATGTGCGTTACCGAACCGGATTTTTCAAAAGAGCGATTGTTGAGATTCCGGGATCTCTTCCCGGCTTTCTTTTTTTTCATGGTTTTTAAAAAGTTTTACTACGCCGAACACGCCGTCATATCCGGGATCAACGTATGCCTTACGTTCTCTGACAGTCTGTACGGCATCACGCAGCGGCGTGCCTGCTTTTTTTTCGATCTCGTCATATGAAAGTTTAAGAAGAATATCGAATTCGGTTCCAACGCTTGAGGTGATTTCGTGATACTGCCTAAAGGCTTTTATTTGAGATCCGTTGTTCAGTTCTGCCAGTATTTCCATAAGAGGAATGATGGAGACAAACGGTCTTCTTTTTTTCTCTTTGTCCGTAACAAACGTAAGCCCGGAGTGATTTTGCTGAAAGATGAGATCCTGGGAGGCAAGTGAACGGGCTGAAAGATCCAGCACCCTGTTTTCAACCCCGACAGTAAGAGGTTTATGGCAAACGGGGCAAATTACTCCTTTTGTACGTATTTCTTGAGGCGTATACCGGACATTACACATTCGGTGGCCGGACCAATGATATTTGCCTTCTTCGGGAAAAAATTCTATGGTGTATCCGATTTTCAGCCTACCGTCCGCCTCCTGTCTGATTGCCCGGGCAATATCTTCAAATGTTGCCTCTTCGACACTCATTGTGTCGTTATTGTTTTTCGGAATATAAACGGTTGCTTCCCGTCCGATTTTCGGGCCGGAATGAGCGTCCGATGAAGAAATGATGGAACGGTTGTCCAATTACTCTATTTGCCAGTTCATTATCGGATCCGAACTCAATCCGGTTTCTATCGCGTAAATATGTTTTGCGTTTTCCACTCCAAAACATTCTTCGATAGAATCGAATCCGGACTTAGAACCGTATAATGAGAACCAGGGCGTCCACACATGAGCAGGGATAAACAAAGCGTTTTCGTCGATTTCCATCACCATTTCAAGAAGATCTTTTGAGGATATTCCCACAATAGGTCTTCCGTCGGACATGAGTTTTGCCCCTTGACTCTGGAGCTCTCTGATTATTTTTTCGCATGTTTGTAATGAAGGCGAAAAGATCAGATTATGAACCCTTCTCGTTTTTCCGTCCTGGGAATATATGCTCGAAATTTCCGTAGAAAGTAAAAAATTGACGTTATTGATCTGTTCCCGAGGTTTTTTTTTGAGCGTATATATTCCCTGTGATACTTCTTTTAAGTTTTCCTGAATATGCCGGAACCACAGGGGATGAGTCCAATCGCCGGTCGCAACAATGTTAATTCCTTTTTTTGAAGACCAGCCAGCAATTTCAAAAAGATCCATTTTCTGTGACACTGCGCGGGAATATTTGGAGTGAAGCTGAAGGTCGGTGATGATCTGCATGGAAATATTGTAGCAAATCACACATATGAGTACCAGTTAAGGGATCTCTATAGCGCAAGTCTGTTACAATACTATCATGAAAGTGTTTAACCGAAAGTTTCACAGAGAGTATAACAAAATAGAGTCGTTTGAGTCGGGATTTTTTTTAATTGGGGCGGAGGTGAAATCGGTTAAGGCGGGACACATGAATTTAAGCGACTCTTTTGTACGCATAATCGGCTCGGAGGCCTATTTGGTGAATGCCGATATTCCCGTATATCAGTACGCAAGACCTCAGGGATATGATTCAAAAAGAACAAGAAAACTGCTTTTGCATAAGAAAGAATTAATACGCTTGAAAACAAAAATTCAATCGGGCGACAGATTGACTTTAGCCCCTGTTTCCTGCTATAATAAAGCAGGTCTTATCAAGCTGGAAGTGGCATTGGTAAAGGGACGGAAGGAGATCGAAAAAAAACGCTTGGAGAAAAAACGGGATATTGAAAGAGAACAAAAAAGGGAAGCGAAGGAGTGGATAAAACGGTGAACTCACTGGGTGGGTTTACCCTTCAAAATTTTGACTCGGTCGAAATTTTAAAGGGGATGATAGGACTCGACGAGGAATTCGCACGTTTAAAAATGGTGAGGGCGGACCTGTCCGTCAAACGGAAAAATTAGCTGATGCTGAACAGGCACAAGCAGCTTTTTTCAGTAGACGATTGGCCTTTGCTTACGAGCAAATGCCGGCGTACTACAACTAAAGCCTCTGTTTAGGTTTTGTCCGATTCAACTTAAATAAGGGATAAACCAATCGGAATAGGATGATCAGAAGTTTTCGGTTGTTCTGAAAGTCCGACAAACCCTCAACCGGCATCCCGCCGATTTTTGTTTATTTTTGTAGGCGGGATTGAGTCAAAAATATTCTATCCCTCGCTAAACATTTTTAAAGGTGTTTCCCCGGACCCGGGTTCAACTCCCGGCATCTCCACACTTTAGATTTTCAAAACAATCTAATTATTTATCCAAGATTTTGATTACTCCTTTTATTGCGTCAATTTCAACAATATCCCCATTTTTAAGTACGCTTGTAGCAATCTTCGTGCCAACAATACAAGGTTTTTTTAACTCTCTTGCTAAAATTGCCGCATGACAAATTATTCCTCCTTCATCGGTAATAAAAGCAGCTGCTTTCTTCATAGCTGGTAGAAAATCTGGCATAGTCATTGGTGTCACTAATATTTCTCCTTCTTTAAAATCCTTTATGTTCCGTAGACCCATAATCCGTCTTACAATACCTTTAGTTTTACCTTGCGATGCAACGTCTCCTTTAATGATAGATATCTTTATTATGTTTTCTTTCTCCAGTTCAATGTTATATTTTTTTTCTATTGCTTCTAAGTCTTGTATTTCGAATAACCGTTCATCCGTGTATATAAAACCCTGATCCCTTTTTTGTAATACTAATATTGTAGGTAAATTGCCCGATTTGATCTCTTGAATAGTAAGAACATGGGTAAAATCAGCAATAGCTGGGAATATTTCTCTTAACGATTGATTTATCGTATTATCCAAGTCATCATTGAAAGTCTCAATCGATGCTCTAAACGCTCTTATGATCGAAATATCAACAAATGCCGCTAATTTATCATCGGAGGTTGCGTCCCACATTGCTTGAAACCACGGATATGCTTTTTTGAAAAGATCAAATAAATATAGTAATTCATCCTTTTGTTTCACAATATGTTTTTTTAGTAAAACATTAATGCCTGCAAGATGTTCTTTTATATGAGAGATGATAACGTTTTGAAACCCGCCGTTTTTCTTAATCTCTGATAAACATGACCAACGTTGCCAACGTAGGCCTGTCGGATCGTAATAACTTGTTACAGTATCGTCTCTTCTTATAAATACAAGGTATGGAAAAGATTGATTATATTGATTATTCCAAGGCTTTGGATTTTTTGCCTCACCTTTATACCATATTTGTATCCATGGTAATGAAAAATCCCTTGTCAGCGTTTTAGTATAAATGGTAGTTCTAAGCCTATTCATACACGATTTATTATATAAAATGTTAAATACTACTATGTGATATAAAGATGAAGATTTATATTGAAGCTAACTCACTTGTTGCAATCGATTAAACCAATGGAATACATACTTTTCAATTCGGTTCAAATTATTTTCGATCCTGTCCATATTTTAGATTACTATAACAGTCTATTTTATCGTTCCACCTTCAATTTTTCTTTGATTACTTTCGATAAGGAGTTTTGTTATTCTGTCGGGTTTGGATGGTTCGGTTTTTTGAGAAGGCAGCTTATTAAGAATAATTTGCTCAATTTCTGCAAGCTCTTTTCTTCTCGTATCCACTTTTTCTCCTGTGTCGTTTATTGTTTCCATTTGTTCTTTAATAATATCTATCAAAATCCTTTCCAATCTCTCGGAGGGCAAACTGGATAATTCTTGAGGTGAAGGAAGTTGAATTGGTTTTTTGTCAGGTTGCACGATGTAATAGTAAACGGTTTCTGGTTGTGGTTGAGGAATATTTATCTCTTCTTTAGCAACCCGAAGTGTTTTGGAAGTAGGAAGGTTTAATTTTTGGTCATGTTTGCTAATTATTTCGAATTTAGCAGGTGAAATTCTTTTTAATCTCTCTGGATCTAGCAGATAACAAGCTATACTTTCGGCAATATCTTCACCCATATTGATTTTAGCGTAATAATTCACACACTGTTCTGGTTCATTTGGAAATTGAAAATTTGGAACCATCTCGCCAGTTTTTTTATTATAAAATTTAGTACTTTTACCATCTGGAGATGGTCTCGCTTCCCATTCATCTGGATAATCTCCACAATACCCCCAGCTAAATTTTTCACTCCATTCTGCTACAAACTCTTTTTCTAAAAGATGAGATAATTCATGTCCTAGAGTTCCTTCAAAGTTGGTAGATGTTTCTATTCTATGAGGTGCGAAACTCATTCCTCGAGGGTACATCCTAAATGCGTTCCACTGTCTCATACAGGTTCCACTGACTGAATATTTGTCTGGATCACCAAACGCACTGAGTTCTGACAAATTATCAATCAATATCCATCTGGTTTCGTCTAAAATCTGCGGAAAGCTTGAGGCCATTTTTTGTAAAATAGTAACAGCTTTCGCCATATGTTCATCTGTAAAAGGCGTTTCTTGATTATAGTTGAAAACCGTAATGGTTTTTCCGTCAATTTGAATCTCGATTTGTTCTTGAGGAATCCCTTTCATTCTCCAGTCTGCATTTGTGTACCAGTGTTTATTCTCTTTCTTCCGTTTTACAGTCGTTAACACTTCTTCCATTGTCCGTACCTTTTGCGATTGATTGCCCATTTGAAACGCATATCCAAAATCCACTATCTCTGCTTTTGAACGATCATTTGTTTGAATATAAGTAAATGGTAACGGAGTAAACGCAATCTCTTTAGGGCCACGGTTCGGAATTGGATCACTGTCTAACATGGATACATTATAGTTTAAATACCGCCATGTGATAAAGATAGATTCAGGTTACGAAGCAGAGGATACCATCGCCAAATATACTCTTCAATTCGGTTCAAACTATTTTCAATCTTGTCCACCCACAAGATATAGATTGTTACAGCCATCTATATTTATTATTTGGGTACTGGCATAGAAGAAAAAGTCTTACCCCCATCATTTGAGACTTCAATAGCTTGAGGTAAATAGTGCGAAAACATCGGTTGCACTCGAGGCGGATTTAATCCTGCTTTACGATATAACAAAGGATGTTCAATTTTCCATCGAATAATTTTTCCCGAATATTGTTCAGTTTGAGAAGCATAATGTTTAACTTGCGATTGATTACCGTTATACATCTCTTCATTTTCAAAGTTTGCTGACGGGTCAAGAAACGACACCTCTTTATAACCATCTTTCTCTAATCTTCGTAATTCGTACTGGTCTACCGCTCTATAAAGATAGCTGCCTTCTGTTAAACCGCTAGCTTCATTAGCTTGTCTTAATCGAGCCACTGTTTCTTTCCCGCCAAGCATTGTTTCAAAATACAGTTCCAATAGTTGTTGCCTTTTTGCTAATAATTCCGCTCCTGAATAAACCTTTCCTTGCCATTCCATACTTTCGATTTCAGTGGCTTGATTCCAATCATTGCCATCTAACTGTTTTGGTTCAAATTGATTTACTTTTAATCTACCGTTGTTTCTTAGTTTAATAACAACCATATTAGGTTGAGGTTGTAAAGTCGGATTTTCGGGAAGATTCACTCTTAAATGAGGCGCAGTAATAGGTAAGGAAGCAAACCGAGGTTGTAGATTGATATAGATATTTTGAGGAATCGTTGGTTCAGCACTCTGCGTTCTTATTCCTAGAGGTTCTTGATGGTCTTGCATTGAATTATTTTAACACAGATATATTAGTTCAAATACTACCCTGTGATAAATAACTATTGATACTGTGGCTGGATTTGAGCACGTTATACCATTTGAAGATATAGGCTTCCAGCTGGTTCAAATTATTTTGGAGCTTGTCCACACTTAACTTTGTTATGAGAGGATGTTTTTAAATACCTTCTTATTATAAAGGGCTTGGTTTAATCACTGAGATTTTAGGATTCAGCGTAGGAATTTTTATATCTACAGGTTGTATATATTCCATTTGAATTAATTTCTGAGGATCGGTAAATGCAACAGGTAAAAGAGTAACGCCTAATTTGGTTTTTTTCCCTATTTCAGGTCTTTGAATAGGTCCTTCAAATTCAAAAGGCGCTAGAGTTAAAGGATCAAATGGTGCAGGTTTAAAAATATGAAACGCGGACATGATTACCGAACTTGTTGAATCATCATATATACCAATTATGCGTGGATGCCGCTGACCTAATTTTTTTTGACGGTCTGTAACAGAAATATTAATATCAGTTGTAGAGGGTGATGTTGCTGCTCCCACAGGCATACCTTTTGCCTTGTATTGATCAATCGTTGTTTTTGGATGATTATGGTAATCTGCATGTATTTTATACCCTTGCCGAAAAAAGGGTTTTAGTTTTTCAATTATGTCACTATCATCGTTTATATATACTTTTCCATTAATTCTTGTGCCAACTTCCACTATCGTATCGGCATAACCACTCTTTCCCAATAAATAAACCAAGGATTCATCATTTTGAGATAGCCTAGTTCGTTCTTCTAATAGATTTATTAACTCTTGTGAAATTATTACATCCTCAGGTGGGGGGACAAATGCTTCTTCGCTGATAATGTTTATAGGAATATCTGTCATAAACATATTATAGATGTTTAAATACTTTCATGTGATAAAGACAGATTTAGATTACGAAGCAGAGAATACCAATGAAAGATATACTCAGAGATTTGGTTCAAATTATTTTGGACCTTGTCCACTTATGTTAGTCTAGACTGATTTGAAGGTTTATTCGTCATCGTCATATTTAATAAAGTCATTATCTGCTTTTCCTCCTGTTATAGATTCCAGACTGCCGACAAGCACTCTATCGAGATGTGCAGAATTAAACTTTTCGTCAGTTAATGACGCTGTAGTTATGCTTAGGTTTTTATCAGGGAATCTTTTTTTCATATAATCCCATATAGATTGTTCTATTGCGTCTGTATCATATTGATCGCCAATATCAGGATATATATCATAATAAGTAGAAGCATTCAGGCTGGCATATACTTTATTTTCGTCATCCTTAACTAAAATTCTCGTCTGCCGTCCGGATTCTACAACTCCTTCTTTAGGTGTTTCATTAAAAACAGGAAGAGGTAGAGTATTCTGTACATACCATTCACCAGGAATATCGGATTCCACGATAAACGCATGAGCGTTCCAATATTCCCGATCTTTTACAAATTCAGGATCACTTTTGGGATCTGCTTGGTATTTCAATTCTCGCTCTGTAGTTATTAATCTTGGAGCTGGTTCGCCAGGAAAGATGGAGCCGATTGTTAATTCAACGCTTCCGTCCTTTCTTTTTATAGGTTTGAGATCAAAAGTAATTAAGTTTGTAGATTGTTTCTGAAGCCTAGGAACAACAATTACTTCAGCTTGCCCATCTCTTAACATTTTAATAGAAGGTTCATCAGGCTTCAGTGCGGTTACGCCTATTTGTCCGATGTCGGTCCCTTCGGGAAAGCCCACTGTGAATACTTGGTTACGATCGTTCTTTTCAGGTACAACAAGATCTTGAACCACATTTTCAACAAGATCGACAAGCGTTTTTGCGTCGGTAAAATAATCATTTCTTACAAAACTAGATCCGAGCTCAACGCCGGGTCCCCAATGGCGCTCAATATGCCTTAAATTTTTTAATGGGGTCAATTCTTTAGGAGGGGCGGCAATTCTTTTGTCTGGGATGGATTCTTGTCTTTGAACAAGCGTCAATTTTGGATTACTTGGAAAAACCTCTCCAACTCCGAGTTCTGGCATATACTGAATATTATATAATACTATATTTTGGAGCTTGTCCATAAATAATTACTTAGATTGTTATAAAAGTCTAAATTAGTAGACATCTCACTTGTTTCACACCATTTTCTCTCGCTATTTCAATCCATTCTCTACCGCTTTTCAGACTAAAATTATCATTACTTTTTTGCAGGATAGGAGGAATTAATGTTTGAAGCCGACCATCACCATGATAATCAGCTACGATAGTCAATCCGCCACTTAATTGACTCAGTACATCAATTGCAAAATTTCCAATTATTCTTTCTCTTAAATACGTTAATAATTTAAGCTTGTTATTATCAACACTTCCTCCTGTTATTTTACCTACATCAATTAGTCTTGATTTAGTTGGTTTATTTATACTTCTTGGTAAAAGTAAATTTATAGCATCTAAACCAAACGCTTGATTGATAGCGACATCCGCTTGTGGATTTGATTGCCAAACAGGCTGTTTAACATCAGAAAATCGCAATAACTCACCCAGATTATCATATCCGCTATAAACGGCATCTTTTTGTATGAGCTCTGCTATAAATCTTCTGGCTTCCTGATACATTTTCCAAGCGTTTTGCCTTCCTTTTGCCGTATATGAATCACGCAAAGCCCTATTGGCTGCTAAAAGAACATTGGCTGCTCCTGACATTTGCCACATAGGTAAACCTATCCCCGGCATACCACCGTCATCTGCCAAAACAGGAATATTTCTTGATTTTGAAAATTCAATCGTTCTTTTAGGGTCTCCTAAATAAGAATCAGCCTCCTGAAGGATATGTAACATTGCCTTATATGCATTAGGATCAATTTGGTCTAGAATACCGTCTGGCAAATTAGGAATTTCTGCTAAGACACCTGATTTTAATGTCGGTATTCTGGTTCAAAAGAAATCTGAGTAGTTAATTTTTGAGTAGCTACCGCATGATCTTTAGCATGCGCTCCTTGGACAGGGTATAAAGTGCTCAAAACTTTTTCAACTAATGCTTGTGCCATTTTTAGATTGTAATGACAATATTATATCAAGTGGTTATTGAAGAATGATTGCTATTAAGACAGCAGTTGCAAACGTCGTTCGCTGTACTCCACAAATAAAGGATTAGATTGTTATCATAACCTAATCTATCTTAATTTATATTTTAATCTCAACCCGGCAACGGCCCGGAAAAATTCCTTGTTAGTGGTGTAGGTTGTTTTCTCAACTTTTCTTGCGACAATATCCGGCTGGTTTACCAGCGTTTGATAAAAATCAAACACCACTCTCTCACTCATCATTTAGCTTATAACATAAGCATAAAGTGTAATATTTTAAGTCTTTTAAACAGTTATTTTTGCTTAAGCGGAATGAGAGATGAATAAGTATTTTTTAAACTGAAATATGATACCATAAACATATGGACGAACAAATACCAATGCCGGTTCCGGAACCAAAAAAAGCTCCGGATCAAAGTTTACAGGCCCCGCAGACGGCTCCTACGCATATAGCCAAAACAGAGGAAACGAGAGATCAAAAGGTTGATGACCTGAAAAAAATGGGCGATATAGGAGATGCTTCGGTTATGGTAGGTCATCATTTTGAAGAAGAAGGGAAACAATTTTTAACCAAACTAAGTCAAAAGCCGGAGGAAACAAAATCGTCATTAGGTTTTGAAGATCAGCAAGTAAAAGGGTTTTTGATTGTTGATGATGACCCTAAAATTACCCAAGAAGTAAATTTGAAGGTAGGGAAGGATCGGCGTGACGAGAAAAAAAGAAGAGCAGTAGACGCCAAAAATAAACAGGGTAAAGAATCAATCTCCAAGGATATACGCTTAAAAGTACCCGATACGCTTGTTATTTGTTCGGAGCCTGCAACGGGAGCAATTGTTATCAGGGCCTGTGATTTTAAATTGAATATGGGGTATGCCGAACAGGCTCAGGTTCATCCCAAAGCAATAATCTCTCTTTTAAACGCGTCTTCGCTTGCCCGCAATAAACTCGCCGAAGAAATTAAAAGAGCAACAGGAAAAGACATACAGATTCCCGATTCGGTCGAAGTTAACCAATCGGGCCAGCGATTGACATTAGGCAGGGATGACCTTGTTTTGGACTCGGGCTTTTTCTTGACTGTTGGATCGGAGCAAAACAGTAAACATTTTGCACGGATGGATGTTGCCCGTAAACAGGGAGAAAAATTACATGGACATGTTACCCGTGACAGAGCAGTACTGCTTCCTATGGACAATGCGGCAATTGATGCTTTTTTTGCGGGGATACAAAACGATGGAATCAGCATTCCCGATTCGATAAGGAATCTGCCGCTTGGTTTGGAATCTTCGGACGCTTCAACGTATTTTGATAAGAAACAAAGGCAATTCGAAGTAGAAAGAGCAATAGCCGGTATGAGCAAACAGATTGTAAAGCAGGGAAATGAAACCGACGGAACAACAGGATTGGAAAAACCTGTTGCCGCAGCCATCGAATCCGGAAATAAATCTCAAATAGAGGTGCTTCAATATGTGCGGGATCGGATCGTGACTATTGATATCAGAAGCAGTTTACAAAGGATAGCGGATCGAAAAGTCTCGGACATACCCGCTCGTCATGATTAATATCCCGACGGAAAATCTTTATTATTTTGGAAAATAAGAAGAACGGACTCTCCCGTACAAAATATCGTATTTATAAAAGATAAAAGCCTGAAATAAAGTCTTTTAAAAAACGGATAATCATCCCGGCTATCATCGCTGAAATAACGGTACACATTTTTGAAAGAATAACTTTGTATAAGACGGATAAGGTATCCGGAGCTGAAATGCCAAATATGTTCATTCGGCATGAGAGGTTCCCAATATTTTTGCCGCAGGAAAAAAGTAATATTATGAGTGTTGGGAACACCAATGACAAGGATTCCGTTTTTGTTTAGCAGGCGTTTTGTAAACGCGAGCTCTTTATGGACATTTTCAATATGTTCCAATACGTGATTGTAAATAATACAGTCAAATTTTTTTACGAAATTTTTTGTAAAATCGGCAATATTCTGATTATGTATTCTTGCCCCTAATTTGGTGCGGGCAATAGAGTAGGCCTGTGTGTTCGGTTCCAGCCCGTGTACGTCAAACCCCTCCTTTTGCAGGACGGAAAGAAGAATTCCGGATGAACATCCGACATCCAACACTCTGCCTGTTTTTTTGAATTTCCGTACCGCATCAACAAGAGGCTTAAACAATCTAATAAATTTCTCCGAAGACGACTCATACATAAATCCTCTGCTTTGCATAGGATTAAAGTTTTTATTCGCGGGGAATGTTTTAAGAAGTCCGCAACGAACACAGCGGGCAATGACCGTTCCCTCGAAATTTTTAAACACAGACTCGTTTTTATAGGTGATAACCGGAGCAAATTTGTTTTGTAGATTATCGCAAAGGCAATGGGAGTGAAGCGTTGTCATACGGCCATTATAAACCATTCTTTCGAAGGTGTGCGGCTGCAACGAGGTGGCTTGTCGTATGTAAATATAGTATGTGGCGGTATATACTTATTACAATGGAAAAGAAAAAAGAGTCCATGATGTTTTATACGAATCTCGCAAAAGCAAGCGTAGTGCTTCGTTTAATCTTCGGTCCGACCATTTTCTGGTTTCCCAGGATTACCGCCCTTTTTTCCTTTATGCTTGACTGGGTTGACGGAGAGCTGTATAAACGGGCAGGATATTCACATCATCAATACGGAATTTATGACAAGGCGCTTGATTACTATTGGTATGTATGGATTTTTTTCTATGTTCTTTTGGTTCCGGTTCCTTACAGAACTCTGTTTGTTTTTCTTTTTGTGTGGCGTACGATCGGCCAGCTTTTATATTTTAAAACGCGTAACAGGATTTTCTTTTTCATATTCCCCAACGTGTTTGAAATCTTTTTTCTTTATTATCTTGTGGTAACCATTCCGGGACAAAACAGTATTTTTCTCCTTTCGCCGTACATATGGATTGCGTTTACTTTTATCGTATTTTTTGTGATGATACGGGAGGCGGTTCTTCATATAGAGAACACGAATATGAGCGGTTTTTTTACCGGAAAAACCACATACTGGCCAAAAGTGAGCTATAATGCCATAAAAATATTCGGATTTATCGCGCTTGTCCTTGCGGTGCTTGGCTCGTACTCGTTTTTGAACAGGCCCGTATCATACAAAAGCCAGGCGGTAAGCGCCCAGAAAAACGGAGTAATCGTGTCGTACGAATCCGCCGGAACAATAAGCGGATGGATCCGTACAAAAACACAGGGAAACCTTACGATGAGTCTGTTTTCGGGCAATAATCTTTCTTCACCTCAATGTGAGTTGAATTTGAACAAGTCAGAGGTTATATATGATTTTTACGGAAGAAGCGTATTCATTATTTCCGATCCTTGTTTTGCACGTCTCCATGACGGGGCATATCATCTGTTGATAAAGGATAACGCTACGGGAAGAATATATGCGATTGATTTCGGAGTGGTAAAAGGGAAACTGATGCGTTAAATTCTATTTCCATCCGTACATCCGTCTGAATATTTCCGTTACGGTTTTTGATTCTTCAGCAGTGTAGATGTGGTTTACTTTGAATGTTCCGGTTACCTTATTGTTTCTTCTCGCCTGGCGGGTGATGGTAATTTCCGCAAGCGCGGTCCAGTCTTTTTTGACCAGCCATATGGGAATGTCGTCAAAATATACACGGCTTCCTTCATTTTCGAAGATATATTCCTGTTCCGTATTCAAGGGTTCGCTGAAATCAATCCGCAGTATGCTGTTAAACTCGATTTTAAATCCCATATTTATATTATAGCCGGTTGTCCGATGGAATTATTGCGCTGTAAGTTCCAATGCGACAACGGTATTGGGCTGCATAAGAATGTCCCGTTTAAAAACCCCGTTTTTTACCTGAACTCCGTTGATGGTTACGTCTGAACCTGCCAGATAATGCAGGTTGAGAGTGTAGGATCCGGAATGCAATCCGCTCAGTGTGACCGGAACGAGTTCCGTATCTTTATTGTCTTTATCGTAATTAACAAGGACTACAACCGTTTTATTTTCTGTAGTGCTTGCAAGCGCTTTTACATACGTTCCTTCTCCGTTGACAAGAAGATCCCGTCCTTCAAGCAGGTTCAGAAGTTCAAGCGCGTGGTAACGCGGTTTTTCCGCGCCGGTGTCGGAGAGAATGCCCCACCGCGGAGTCGGTCCGTCTTTAATTTCAAAAAGAAATGCAAGATCAAATCCTGCGTTAAAGAAGTTTCTGATCGCCGTTACGGTATATGCGGCGCCGATATTGGTATCCGCTATGGGATTGGGTTCCGAATCATACCCCCATTCGCTGACGATTCTCGGCAAATGTTGGTATTTTGCATATTGCGGAGGGATAAGCCATTTGTTCAAACTGACGATATCGTCTACGAAGTCCTCGGGGTTTTTCGAATAATGGTGCCAGGACAAAAAATCTATCCTGAGGTTGTGAGCGGAAACATAATCAAGAAATTTCTGGATCCAGCTTTGATACAACGCCGTGGTTGCGGGTCCGCCGATCAAAAACGGATAGACGTTTTTTGCCTGATCGGCCCCCTTGACAGAATATGAATAAAGGGTTTTGTAGTCTTTTGTTCCGCCGTACAAACTCCATTTTCCGAATGTTTCCAAGTCGGGTTCGTTCCAGACCTCATAATAGATACCGGACATCCAGTTTCCCGATACTTGTCCGCATAGTCTCGTATATTTTCCGCTATAGCGTTCGACGGTTTTTTGAACCAGCAATGACCATTCATCCCAGTTTTTCGGGGCCGATACGAGAGACTGATCGCCGGACAATGCGGGCGGCATGTATCCCAATGAGAAAAAAGGCTTGGCGCCCGTGTGGTAAATATCGCATACGGTCTGGTCGAGTTTTGACCAGTCAAAACGGAGGTTGCCCGAGGGATCGCGCGAAACAACATCGTAATAATCATAAATATGGTCGATTCTGATATATCGCGGGTACAATCCCGACACCTGAGGGATTACGTTTTCAAGCATTCTTCCTTTTTCTTCTCCTCCCTGGGCAAGCGCTTTCCACCGGTCGGGGACCTGTCCCAGCTTGTCGTTGACATTGATGTCGATGCGCGCTTTAACTGCGGCGGCTCTAGAAAAATACTGGAAGTATAAAAAAAGAACGGGTGCAAGTATAAAAAACAGTATAAATCCGATGATCAACTTTCGTTTCATATGCTTTCAGGTATCATTATATACAAC
>JBJKRW010000042.1:0-32476 GCA_046704445.1 Microgenomates group bacterium | reverse complement strand
TTTTAATATAATAACCCGTCATTATTCTTTCGACTGCTGCGCGAACCGTTCATGCACCTGCATAATAAGGTTCTTTTCAAAAAACGGAAATCCCCGCATAACTTCTGTCGGAGCCAGTAAGCATTTTCCCAATCTTCCGAACAAAAAATGAAGCTCGCCTTCATGAGGTGCGCTTATTCCCGCAATCTGGAATCCGTTCCGGATCAATCCGCTTGCCGTACCGTTTAAACTCTCATGATTTGCAGGAATAACAACCAAATCAAAAGGATTTTCTCCTTGCGGTTTAGTTCGTGGAACTTCGCTTACCAAAACTCCTTCCTCGTCATCAAGAGTAAAAAAATTAAAAGGAACAAAAGCTCGTCTCCTTATATGCGCCGTTGCGGTTAAATCCGGCTTCTCAAGAACAAGCTGCGTCTGAAATCCATTAATCCGTAATAGGTGTCGAATCAACTCCGCATTTGTTTCCGACAAATCCGGAAGCATCACGATATTCGGAGTAATACGATCCGAGGGCTTCTTTTCCCGTGACGAAAATCCAAACAACTCTTGACGCATTGGTCCAAAAGGACCCCGATGGCCGAATGCGGTCAAAAATGCCTGAGGTATTAATTCCGCCTTACCCCACAAGGTAGCCTGTGATCCCTGCCCCCCCGCAATTCCCTCAAACTCCTGCGCCATTCGGATTTCCGCAACCAGCGGTTTTTCCGTCTCATCCTGTTCCCATTCATGCGCCATCTCAAGCATAAGTACTCCTCCGCCGTTTGCTCCCGGCATGTTTGCGGCCCTTCCGATTTCTATTGTATTTTGACCGATGACGAATGCGGCGCCGCGCAACAATCTTCCTTCTTCCGACCCAAAGCGCGGAATCAAACGCCCGTCTTGAATTTCTTTTAGAATCTGTTCTTCAGTTGAACTTAACGCATGTTTTCCGTACACGGCCGTTAATAATGTATGCATCCACTGCGCCTGCATTTCCTGGTTAATTTCGTTTGAATGTAATCTCGATCTCTCTAACATAGGTTTTAGAATAAAATTAATAAAAAACCCCGCTTTCGGCGGGGTATTTTGCACAATTTCGCAACACACTCAATACACCCCGCCTGCGGGATAATAGTTGTAGTAATACAAGCTGTGCGCCGTTAAAAAAATTTTTATGTTATTCATAGTGATGCATAAAAAAACCCGCCGTAAGGCGGGATCTAGACTTCAACACAATTACCCGCCCCTTAGGACAGGTAATAATACGCCATATTCACACATAAAGTCTTTTTCATAGTGAATAGTATACCATCTTTTTTGGCGGAACAATACGTTTTATACTATACCGCTAAATATTATGTAGCGCGTAAATGGCTTACGGTGACAAACCTCGGTTGGATAATACGAAGTTTATGAGCCAGTGTTTGTTTCAGAAACGGATTGGGCTCCAATATCAATCCGTCCTCTCCCACCGCCTGAACAGGAATGGATTTTACGGTTATATCCGCATTCGGTTCTCTAATATTGTTGCGCTCCCATAACCGAGCCACTTCCACCACCATTAAATTACGCCTGTCCCGTGTCAAACCCCTCACCATATCGTCCTGCTGCTCAACTGTTGCCCTACCATTCCAGGCAGCAAGATCTCCTGTGCCGTACATAAAAAGAATCGGTTGTCCGAAAAAAAGATTAAAATCGTCTCCGGTCGGATTGATCCCTATATTCGATTTTACTTGCAGGAGCTGCCGAATTGCTTGAAAATATGCTTTTGGATCCCTGTTTTCACGATTAAAATCACGAATGATTGATATGCTCCCCGTCACTTTTGATGCATTGGACAACATCACTCCGATACGATAAGTGAGAAGATTCGGGTCACAAAGATATTCTTGTTTTAGCTTCAACGCAGTAAGAGTACCTCCTACATAGTGATACAATTCATCAAACATCTCGTTGGTGAACTTACCGGCTTCAACCCTTTGTCCACCTGTTACACTTCTCCTAATTAATTCCATAGCCATACCGAATTATATCCTATAACAAAAATTTTTACAAATACATGTAGTTTACGATACAATTCATCTATGCCCATCGGAACAATTATTAATGCCGGAGCGATAATCCTCGGAAGTCTTGCCGGAGTCATTTTTCATGAACATATTCCCAAAAAAATCCATACTATCGTATTCCAGATCATGGGTCTTGCAACCATTCTTATCGGACTTCAGATGGCCTTTAAGGTTGATAATATCCTGACGTTAATTTTCAGTCTCTTAATCGGCGGCATTATCGGAGAGTTAATTGATCTTGAGCTTCGCATGAAACATCTCGGCAATTTTTTCAAAAGAAAAATTAAATCAAAAGACGACCGGTTTACCGAAGGATTTTTGGCAGCCTCGCTTTTATACTGCATCGGTGCTTTGGCTATTCTCGGACCGATCAACGAAGCGCTCCACGCAGACCGCAGTATCCTGTACACCAAATCCATTCTTGACGGTTTCGCATCGATTGCATTCGCCTCAAGCATGGGAATCGGCGTCATATTTGCGAGCATTCCGGTTCTTGTGTATCAGGGAACCATAACAGTCGGCGCAGGACTTCTCCAACCGCTTTTTACCACTCATATCATTAATCAATTAACCGCTGTCGGCGGACTGCTGATTGTGGGAATCGGCATCAATTTATTGGAGCTGAAAAAAATCAAGGTTACCAATATACTTCCTTCACTGCTTGTAATTGTACTTTTTAGTTATTTTCTCCGTTAGATATTTGATACGGCATTATTTGTCTATGAATAGATCAAAAAATGCTCATGTATCATTATATCCCTGCATAGAATGGCAGCCGTCGATTACGGTATAATACCCTATGGCCGAGTTTTCCACAGGACCTCAAAGACCTCATATACTTTTACACGGGACAAGCAAATCGTATGCAAATCTCCTGCCCGAAACAGGGCTTCTTGCCGATGGTCCGACCCTGACCCCAAGCCTGGGCGCAATCATCCAGCTAAACAGGCTGAGAGAATCAAACAAGGGTTTTCTGACCGTATGGTATCCTTCCAAAAAACTGGTCAGGTTGGCCGACAAAGACCATCCGGAATATTTTGTACCCAGCACGCCTGTTCCTCAATCAATGAAAATTCGGATTCTTGCACAAACCGCAGGAAAGTTCCCTTCAGAGCCCGCAAGGAAAGAGTTTGAACAAACAGTTGAAAAAGCAACAACCTACCTTCCCCCGAACACACTGAAAGCTATAATTGTTTTTAATTACGGATTGGCAAAAAGGCTTGAAAAAAGTTATGAATCTGCTTTTCAGACCAGTTTTTATTACCAGTACAGAGGCCGCAGAAAAGAATTGGTAAATAATCTTCTCGATATTTTTGATTCTTCGGAAATTATAACCTTCGATCCAAAAATAAGCTCTTTCCAGCTTGCCCATGATATTATCGACGGGGAATTCGAACTCTGCATGCAGAACTTGGGTATCAATATCCGGAATGCGATTCAATCGCAAAATATATCTCTGAAAACACAACATGAATATTTTTTGCGTGATACCCTGCTTATGCTGCAATCCAAACCATTATCTCACCCTGCGTATGACAAATACAGAAAATTACTCATACAGGAGATTGTGTCGTGGGAAAAAAAGCACGTTAAGAAGTAGCTTGCGGAGATCTTTGAAAAGGAGCAAGATTACTCATCAATATCTTCGGATCCGAAATGGTCAAGCCAAAGATCCGGTTTTCCGGAAATTTACGAAGATGTTTGGGCGCAATTAATGCCGTATCAGTTGCGGAATCCTGAAATTTAAAATACTGTGTATCATATCCCTCGAAATAAAAATGATTTCCTTCATTAGGGTGTCCTTGACTGAACTCTCCGAATTTGACGTTTCTCTCTCCGTTAGCAATCATCCAACGCCTCGGGTTTTGTTCTTGACCTTTTGTCGGCGAAAAGTAGAAGGCCTCAAGGAGCGGGATTCCTGACCACGCCTTATTTACCGCTGACCCGTTTATAACGTTGATACCGGCCAGTTTGCCCGCATGAATAAAATGCAGCTGAACCTGATCTTTTGGATTATCCGTCTGTTCCGAAGCAGTAAGATATGCCAGCACGATTGTATTATTCGGTTTCCCGCCTTCATGATCGGCAGGTTTCGATTGCACCATAAACGTATAGGGAATAATGCCTTCCAGAACAGTCCCGTCTTTCTTTCTGAATGTTGTCGCAGGCAATGAGGAGACTCCTTCCGCAGCTATCCGGCCAATCAGTGCATCAAAAACAGGGCTATATTCTTTTGGTTGCTCCAACATGGAAATATTATACTACAGAATTTCCCCTTGACATCTCTCAAAATTTTTCCCACAATAGACTATGATCTCTCCGAAACCGGATACAGTTGATGAATCCTACGTCAAAGACTATGAAGCACTGTACAAGGAGGTCCGGCAAAACCCCGAAGCGTTCTGGGAAAAAATAGCCAAGGAACTTTCGTGGTTCAAGCCGTGGGATAAAATTCTTGACTGGAACTATCCGTATGCCCGCTGGTTTACCGGCGCCCGGTGCAACATTGTGTATAATGCGCTTGACCGCCACATGTCAACACCGGTCAAGGACAAACTCGCATATATCTGGGAAGGGCAACCCTCCTTCGCTGAAGCTTCGGAGGGTAAACCCGCGTCTCCCGACGCAACCGAAGGCCCCGTACGGAAATACACTTACGCACAACTGAATGAAGAAGTATGCAAATTCGCCAATGCGTTGAAATCCTTGGGTCTTAAAAAGGGAGACCGCGTTTCCATCTATCTCCCGCGCATTCCCGAGCAGTTTGTCGCCATGCTGGCCTGCGCCAAAATCGGCGTCATCCATTCGGTCGTTTTTTCCGGATTTTCGATCCAGGCCTTGAAAATGCGCATTATAGACGCCCAGGCTAAGGTCGTTATTTGCACGGACGGATACCCGTATAAAAGCAAAATAATCGAAAGCAAAAAAAACGTTGATGAGGCAATTACGGATGTCTCCACTGTACAACACGTAGTCGTCATCAATCGTTTGGGAAGCCAGGGAACCGGAAGTCCGTACCAACCTGTTTCACCGACCACGTCTCCCGTTAATCTCTCTCCTGAAGGAAACGTACAATATCACTGGTATCACGAACTCATTGCAAAACAGAGCCCCGAATGTCAAACCGAAATCATGCAGGCAACCGATCCGCTTTTCATCCTTTATACTTCAGGATCGACCGGAAAACCGAAAGGCGTCATCCATTCGCAGGGCGGTTATATGGTCGGTACCTATATCACTCTTAAGTATGTCTTTAACCTTACCGAAGACGACGTATACTTTTGCACCGCTGATTCGGGCTGGATTACCGGCCACAGCTACATCGTTTATTCTCCTCTTATGAACGGCGTTACGTCTTTTGTCTACGAAAGCACGCCGGACTATCCCGATGCAGGAATCTGGTGGAAACTGGTCCAGAAATACAAAATCACCAAGTTCTATACCGCTCCGACCGCGGTACGCGCACTTATGCGTCTTGGCGACGAATTCCCGAATAAATACGACCTTTCTTCATTGAAGATTCTGGGAAGCGTCGGCGAACCGATCAACCCGGAAGCATGGCTCTGGTATCACAGAGTCATCGGCAAGGAGCGCTGTCCGATCATGGATACCTGGTGGCAGACTGAAACCGGAATGTTTATGATCACGCCTGTTCCTTCGGCTCCTTTAAAACCAGGGAGTGCATTCAAACCTTTTTTTGGCGTCGAGGCTGACATTGTTGATGCACAGGGAAATCCGGTCCCGGTCAATACCCAGGGATATCTTGTCATCAAAAAACCGTGGCCGAGCATGCTTATGGACGTATTCAACAACCCTCAGCGTTACCTTACCACCTACTTCCAGAATGAGGAAATTACCAATCAAAAAATCGCGGAATCCAAAGAATTTTTCTACTTTAGCGGCGACTCCGCCAAAAAAGATGAAGACGGCTATTTCTGGATTGTCGGCCGCAACGACGACGTTATCAAGGTTTCCGGTCACAGATTGGGTTCGGCAGAGCTGGAAAGTGCCCTGGTTGCACATAAAGCAGTTGCCGAAGCCGCAGTCATCGGAAAACCGGACGAACTCACCGGCGAATCAATCAAAGCATTTGTCATTCTTAAAAAGGGATTTACCGCATCGGACGAACTGAAAAAAGAACTTATACAGGAAATGCGCAATATGATAGGACCTATCGCAACGCCGAAGGAAATGGTATTTGTCGACTCGCTTCCGAAAACCAGATCGGGAAAAATTATGCGAAGAGTATTAAAGGCAAAAGAGCTCGGACTTCCTTTGGGAGACACGTCTACTTTGGAGAACTGAAGAATTGCTTGTTCATTTCGACCATCAAACCTTTGAATCAGATATTTAATTGATATCTAACAAATCCTTTTTTATAAAAGAGTCGAATACATATATTACGGAGCACTCGGAGTTGGGGTTTTCACCCAGGGAAGCGGAAAACTATTTACGGTCTGTATTGCGCCGGGAACGTTCAAACCGCCTGGCGTTGGCGTGGAATTTACCAGACTTGGATTTACAATCATTCTGCCAATATTTGTAGATTCACAAGCCAATGAGATTAAAGAAAACATTGCGAATAACATAAAAAAAATGTTACGAAGCGGATGAATTCTTCCTTTACGTTCATTTCTCATATGGCGAACATTATACCAAATAATATATATTTATCCAAACAAGACGCGCCGAGCCCTTAGAAATGTTCTTCGGACTCGGCTGCGTATATAAGAGTTTGATCCTGACTCAGACTCTTTGGTTTGTGCCTTTGCAGGCTATGCTAGCCACCCTCGATCGGCATATTCGTGTATCTTAGGTATATCTCTTTGTCGGTTTTCCCTTGCACATGTTCGCGTCTTCCCTGCATTTTTTGTGTTTTCATAAGATTATGCCGTATAACTTATAATTGGAATCCCAACCGTGGTGAAAAATAATGATTATGGTGAACTGTTCTAAACTCTCTTTGTTTTACCTGTGTATGTACATGTTCTTTTTCTTCTTTTACCTGAGGGTTATTTCTGAGACCGCTCGCAAACAAAAGCCCGAAAGCGCTCAGCAAATCTGTTTCTCTCATAAGCTTATAATATTTCTTAAAAAACTTGTAATTTTTAACTGCATACTTTCAACGTAGCATATAATTTTTTTCTTGTCAAGGGGTATTTATCTTATAGTTATTTTATGGAGGATATATTTCCTATTATAGATCTATTCCGAAGACTCTCTTTGTATTTTCCAATTATCGGATATTTTTTGAAATACCTTTATCCATCTTTTTCTGTCGGCAATTGCCTCTCCATCTGCCGTATGTAATGCATGTATGGCGCGTCCGCATCTTTCAATGGTATTTTTTTCATGCAGAAAATGTCTCAGGTATAAAGCCCTCTCGCTTAATTCCGAGTTATCCTCAAAAATCTGCAAAAAACGTTTTATTTCTTCCGGAGGTTTACTCGCCCAATATTCAAGCTCAAGAAGCAAAGAAGTATTATTCATCCTGCCAATCTGGTTTATATAATACTGATCGTCTGCGGACTGCAAAGAGCCGTTTAATAATTCGCGCGCGAGATCCTCCGCCATTCCCCTTATTGGCTCCACATAAAGCCTTTTTTCGATCACTCCGATCGGAAGCTCTATCCAGGTTCCGTCATATGACTGAAATCGTATGGATTTCAAATTCATAAGCTTTTTGTAATTTTCGTCGTCCAGTCTTCTCTTGTCCACCGTCACAACCATGGTTCCTCCCCTCTGATGAAGGTTAGTGTGTTTTCTGTCGTTCAGAAAAGATTCGCCGTTGTCGGTTTTGAAGTTTATTGCTTCACCTATCGCCTCCAATGCCAAATCCCCTACCGCAAGATTGACTCCGTCGTTAATGTCTTTTAATCCGTTGAACGCCAAACAGATAAGTCTGTCTGCGTGTTCCGGAGACGTTTCAATATCGACCGGGTACTGTCTTTTCTGAACCAAAAAATCCATCAGATGATCGAAAGATTTTACGTTGTTTTTAAACAACCTGTTGTAAACGCTGTCTTCTATGAATCCTACTACAGACTTCAAGGCGCCTTGCACAATATCCGCTTTCAATGCGATACGGTCCTGCTCCTGTGCAAGCCATAGCGCGGATACATATTCAGGATGAATAGCAGCTAAATATTGTGCTTTCTGTTCTATGGTTTTTACCTCCTCGGGGTATTCTACGTCTTTGACCTTACTTCGTTGCAGGAACTTCAGGAATAACTGCTCATTAAATCCGTCGACAGTATTGAATATTTTCATTATTTTTTCCAGAGCTCTATGATTTAATATAATTCCTCTCCTGAGGTAAGTAAAAAATACCTGCTGTTCGTATTGATTCCGGGGAATTTCTATCACGCCTAAGTCTTTTAGCTTGATAGGAAGTTCGTTTTCTTTACCGTTCGCGTCACTGAAAAAACCCCGTTCCTCGTCCATTTTTGTTCGAATATTTTCCTGGAGCTTTTGTATAAATCCCGAAGGTGCTTTACCCATAACCGCAATCATGAACTCGTCTCCGCCATACCGAAAATCAAGACTGTCCGATCCGGACTCCTGTAGTTCGCGTCCGAATTCACGCTTGGTCTCTTCGAGCGCTTTTTGTAAAGCGCCGGCGGCCTTATTTGCCAGATAATCCCCTGCGGTTTTTGAAAGCAGATTTGCTTTTGCGAAAGACGCAATATCCAAATACACGATTTGTAAAGGCGTCCGGGCATATTCGTCTGCGGGAATAACCCTTTCGTTGACAAGGGCCATTGCAGAAGAGCGTTTTAACATTGCAAGTGGATGTGCTACGTGTTCTTTTTTGTCACTTATTGAGCGATACGTCCTTTTACTACCCAGCCCCCTATCGAATGCTTCCCGATAAAGAGAGTAAAAAATCGAATCCCTGTAGGGTTCCATATCCCGCACAAGTCCAAAATTTTTTTCAAAAAATTCGCCGTACCGTACTCTTATAGCTTTCTTGACTACACCGGAAAGCAATTCGGTATCCTCTCTCACTTTATCCAATACGGAAGGGGGTGGTCTCTGCTCCATATGATGCGTTAAGTATATATATTCTGATCCTGTGTTACAATGAAAGTATATGCCGTTATCAACTCTTCGTTCTATCTGCAGGCTCATCAGAAAAGACATACTGACGTCGACAAGCAAAGCCGGATCAGGACATCCGACCTCTTCTTTATCTGCGGTTGAACTTATGACTGCGCTTTTTTTCGGCGGGTACTTCAAGTCCGATTTACAGAATCCTGAATATATTTTTAACGACCGTATCATTTTCTCTAAAGGACACGCGTCCCCTCTTCTTTATGCCACATATCACCTCGCAGGTGCAATTTCGGAGGAAGAGTTACTTACCTTAAGATCATTTGGTTCACGTCTCGAAGGCCACCCAACGCCACGATTCCCATACGTGGATGTGGCAACGGGAAGTCTGGGACACGGCGTATCAATTGGCATAGGCATGGCGTTGGGAATTAACCTAATAATTCAAAAAGAAAAATTAAAAATCAGGAGGAAACCGAAAGTTTGGGTCCTTCTTGGAGATTCCGAAATGGCGGAGGGTCAGCTATGGGAAGCACTGGAAACCGCTTCATATTATAACCTCAATAATCTTGTCGGCATTCTTGACGTAAACAGGCTTGGTCAAGAAAGCGAGACCATGCTTTCCTGGGATATCCTATCATATCAAAAACGGATTTCGTCATTTGGCTGGGATACGGTTCTTCTTGAAGACGGGCACAATCTCAAACAAATCATTGAAGCATTTCAGGTTGTCGATTCGCCCCGTACAACCCATGAACAAAAACCCATCATGATCATTGCGCGAACAGTAAAAGGAAAAGGCGTATCGTTTCTCGAAGATAAACCCGGATGGCACGGAAAAGCGCTTAACAAAGAACAGTTGACGCAGGCTTTAAAAGAACTTGGAAAAATAGACAAAGATATAAAAGGCATTGTAACGAAACCCGAAAAGTTAGACGTTGATATGAACAATACTCTCTCAACGGGCGGATCTGACACGTCTGATCTCCCCACATATAACCCATCCGATAGTATCGCAACGCGCGAAGCATACGGTGATGCGCTTGTAAATCTGGGGAAAAAAAACAAACGGATCCTTGTCCTTGATGCCGAAGTGGCAAATTCATCGTATGAAAATAAATTTCAGGGGCTTTTTTTCGACAGGTTTTTTGAGTTGTTTATCGCAGAGGAAAACATGGCCGATGTGGCACTGGGAATGTCTTCCGTGGGATTTATTCCCTATTTCTCGACCTTTGCCGCATTTCTTACTCAGATCTTCGACCAGGTAAGAATGGCTCAGTATTCGGAAAAACCGAGACCCTCTATTCTGACGCGACTTGAAAAATATATGAACAAACCGCCGGGGCGACAATCCAATCCTGTCTTGTCCGAAGAATCGTTCAGCCCCGCACTTCATATCACGGGATCACACGCAGGAGTTGCCATAGGACAGGACGGCCCTTCTCAAATGGGATTGGAGGATATTGCCATGTTCAGAAGCATTCTTAAAAGTATTGTACTTTACCCGGGCGATGCAGTTTCCGCCTTCAAACTCACTCAACTCGTATCGAATATACATAACATCACCTATATCCGCACCACCCGGAACAAAACTCCGGTTCTGTATCATAACGCGGAGCAATTTCATATAGGCGGAAGCAAAATGCATCTGCTCCGAAACCGGAAAAATAAACCGAAAGTTCTTGTGATTGCCGCAGGAGTTACCCTGCATGAAGCGCTCAAAGCACAAAAACAGTTGGATCAGCAAGGAACGGCTGTTGCGGTTATGGATTGTTACTCAATAAAGCCGTTGGATTCGACAACGCTTTTGACATATGCACGTCAGGTCAGACAAATTATTGTCGCGGAAGATCATTACGTATATGGAGGAATCGGCGAAGCGGTTTTGACCGAATTGTCCCGCTGTAACACTTTCAGTTTTGCCGATTGTGTGTTTACTCACCTCTGCGTTAATAAAATTCCAAGGTCAGGAACTCCCGAAGAACTGCTTGCGTATGAAAACATTGATGCGGCCGCAATTGCCCGCGCGGTAAGAATTAGATAATCTCTTATATTTTCACCATTATTTTTACGGTCTTTACCCCGACAAATACCAGTCCAGAAAGCAACGCAAATTGAACGAACATAAATGCCGAAACCGGCGCAATCCGAAACAGTGAACTGATTGCAGGAGTGTGCACGACAAAAAACTGCAGAACAAAAGGTACGAAAAAAGCCGAAAGAAATAATGGAGAATTAAGAAAAACTAGATTTCTGTGAAAAGATCTGTGAGACAACCAGAGATCAATAAAAATAAACGACTGCACCAGAGTCAGTACCGAAAAAACCGCGGTGAACGCAACATCTTGTGAATATATATTTGCATACAACAGATAGGTACAGAGCACCACGATTGAAGCGGCGGTTCCGACAAGAAAAATATACGCCTGCTCTTTTTTACGCAACAACACAAGCTCCTTTGAAGGTTTTGTCTCCATCACCCTGGGATTTTTCGGAGAAAATGAAAGAGCAAGAGCGGGTAAACCGTCCGTAATCAAATTAATATACAGCAGCTGAATCGGGTACAAAAGTGAGGGCAGACCCGCAATCAATCCCACTATCAGCGTCATTGCCTCCGATATGTTACAGGAAAGCAGATATTTAACGGCATTTTTCAGATGAGATATAATATTTCTTCCCTCTTCGACCGCGTTCACAATCGTGGCAAAATTATCATCGGTGATAACCATATCGGCGGTTTCCCGCGCTACGTCGGTTCCCACCAAACCCATTGCCACACCTACGTCGGCCTGTTTGAGCGCAATCGCGTCATTCACCCCGTCACCGGTAACCGCAACAATTTCTCCCATTTTTTGATATAGTTGAACGATCCGGTGTTTTTGAAACGGATTCGTGCGGGCAAAAATCTTCACGCGCTTCAAAATCTGAGTCAATTCCTGGTCGGAATAATTATCGATTTCGTAACCCGTAACCACCTCGTCTCCTTTTCTGATGATCCCCGCCACTATTCCGATTGCCTCTGCCGTCTGTTCGCTGTCTCCGGTAATCATTACTGTCTGAATACCCGCATTGTGTGCTTTTTGTACGGCCTGAACAATTTCCGGGCGGGGTGCGTCATGAATCGCGACCAGGCCGAGAAACGTATTTTCTTTTCCGGAATCCGCATAGTCTACATATGAAAAAGCAAGAACACGCAGTCCTTTCATCGCCCATTCATCAACCTGTTTTTCTATTTCCCCTTTTTTTTGCTCACTCAGGTTTTCCTGCTTATTGCCTATCAGAATATGAGTACACGGCGCCAAAATAGACTCCGGCGCACCCTTGGTGAATGAGAAAGACAGACCTTTTAAGCCCTGTCCTTTTTTTTGCTGTCGAGATTCGACACGGACAGTCATCATTTTACTTACGCTGTCAAACGGCTTTTCATCAACAAGTTTCCATTCTTTTTTAACGATTCCCGGCATAAAATTCATTTCGTGCGCGAGGTATAACAATGCTCCTTCCGTCGGATCGCCGAGTATCTCGTAATTCCTGTGTTCATCGTTATAACTGAGCGATGCCGACGAACACAGAATTCCGTTCAGCAGCATAAGATGGAACGGATGATTTTGAAGTACGGGCAGTGAGTTATTTTCAAACAATTTTCCGTCAACGTATACTTCTTTTACCTTCATTTTGTTTGTTGTCAATGTTCCTGTTTTGTCCGTCGCAATAAGAGTAATGCTCCCCAATGCTTCGATTGCGGACAGTTTCCGTATGATGGCTTTTTTTGTGGCCATTTTTTTTACTCCCATCGCGAGAATTATGGTCATGACCGCCGGCAATCCTTCGGGAACCACCGCAACAGCCAATGAAACCGCCAGCAAAAAGGCGGGAAAGTATCCCAAACCTTCCACTATGGATATAAAGAAAACAAACAGGGATATGATAATTCCGGTAATTCCTATAATCCTTGTCAGTTCCCTGAGTTTTTTCTGAAGGGGAGTCTGGGTTTCTTCAATCAGCGAAAGATTTTGTGCAATATGTCCGAATTTTGTGTTCATTCCGGTCTTTTCGACCAAAAAATATCCTCTTCCTTTTGAAATAATTGTTCCGGAATATACAAAATCTTTTACTTTTTTTGCGATCGGAAGAGACTCTCCGGTCAATGCGGACTCGTTAATTTCCAAATTTACGGATTCCGTTACTTTTCCGTCTGCGGGAATCTTACCTCCTTCTTCTATAAAAACCAGATCTCCCGGGACAAGAAAATCGCTATTGATTTCCTGTTCTTTGCTATCCCGCAAGACACGGACCTTCGTTACGGTCATTTTCTTTAATGCCGCTATGGATTCCTCCGCTTTTTTTTCCTGATATATCCCGAACAACCCGTTCAAAATAACGATGGAAACGATAAGCGATCCGTCGACGGGTTCGGAAATAAAAAAGGAAAAGAATGCGGCAAAAAGAAGAAGAATTGTTAAAAAGTTATTAAACTGTTCAAAAAATTTAATGAATAAATTCTTGCCTTTTCGCCCCACAATAACATTCCGCCCATATTGATTCAGAAGTTGATTTGCGCGGATATTCGTTAATCCTTTTACTTCATTCATCATCTCGTTAGGTAAAAAAACGGAAATAATCCATTATTTTTTAATTAAGTAAATTTGTTTTCTTGTATAACATCATCGCAATAAAACAGTAGATTAATAAACCGTACGGAGAAAGGAATGTACTTAAAAGAAGTCCGATAATTGCAATCACATAATATGCCGTGAATTTGCTCTGTTCCACCATTGTTCTGGAAACAAGTAAAAAAAAGAATAGAACCGTAAGGGAATCAAATCTAAATGGAGCAACAGGAACATGCAAACTGTAAGCTATCACCAGAAATATTCCGAATACCACGAGAAAAATGCTTTTCCCGTCAAGATCAAAATGGGGGAACCGGATATGCATATGTGTTGAAACGGTTATAACTTTAATGCCCGAAACCGAAAAATTTCCGGATTGCCGATATGATATTATTCAAAAAACCGAATTGGCGATTGAAAATATAATATTGATCGATCGCATAGGCAAGCCCGAAAGCTATCAAACTCCAAACCATCATGGCGATCGAACGTTTTCTATCGGTTTGTTCCATCTCTATAAAATAGTATAGAATACTTTTATGAAAAACAAAACCTTCACTCATTTCAAACTCCTGTTTTTCCTTCTTCTTGTGCTGGGTGTAGCCGTTTTTACCCGTATCTCGATATACAACGCTCCGACTGCGATAAAAACCGAGGCAATAGAAAACGAGTGCAGCTATTGTTTGAACGAACCGCCCTGCTGTGCACAGATCGCAAGTGAAGCACAATCAAAAGATGCTACGAGTCTTCCGGACGATCAGCAGCCGTATCATGCATGCGATTGGCCGATCAGAGGATACTGCAAACCTTCAACCTGTAATCAACTGCCCGCGGGACATAAATACAGAGGAAACTGCGGCTGGTACTGGATGTTTCACGACGCAAACGGAAACGGCTATGACCTGGGAACAAACACACAAAAAGGCTACGGATGCATGATCGGCATGTCGGAGTCCGCAATGACTCCCCGCTGTACCGTGCAGGGAGAAATTACTCTTGCCCCAAGCGATGCGATATCTCCTACTGAAGCCGTTCCGTCGCCCGAGCCGACAGTGGTTCCAACAGAACTTCCCACACAATCGCCGACCGAAATTCCAAATCCGACGCCCACGACCGTACAAAATATTTTCCCTACCTCTTCTCCGCTCGTGCGGCCGAATTTTTCATCATTTCCGTCCCAGCAGCAGACAGCAACGCCCCCCCCGAATCAAACACCGCATTTTTCATTCACCCTTCCTTCCGTTCCACTTCCTCACGTGAACCTTAACGTATCGGAAATCAATACCGCTACAAATAAACCTCTCGGATTGGTTGATTTTGTTTTTTATACCATAAAAGGACTCGATGCTCATCTGGAAGCAACCATTAATACTACGGTAGAACGTACCTGGTCAAGGTTTTTTGTGAGATAACTCACTCAGTTTTTTGAGTACGGCCGCTGACTTGGGATTCAATTTACTGAATACCTCTTCCATAATGCGTACAAAATCGTTTGCAAAATTTTCCGCCTCCTGAAAATTAATTCTTTTCAGATTATGGGGAAAATAATGAAAAATCTGGTTCCTTCCCTTTTTCCACGCCATCCATACTTTATCCGCAAATTCCATATTCACCCGCTCCTTGATCTTTTTGTACAATGACTTTTGTCCTAGACGCATCTCCAGATTCGGCGACATGAGTTTTCCCAATCTCAGATGATCCGAGATATAGTCGAGGCGGGAAATAAACCCCATATCCTTGAAGATCTGTTTCAAAAATCCTTCATACGCTTTTGCGAACGGAAATACAAGAAACGAATAATCCTTGAATTCGAATGCCCCCTCCTTGATGACATCATTCATGAGATATTGCCCCTCAAGAATCAAATCCTGTTGAGTCGGAGACAAATATTCCCAAAACTCGCGATAGCTGTCTTTTACACCTGCCATACGTTTTATCCTAACATAAACGTAAGACCTCGTTCAAGCAAATGACGCGGAGGTTTTACGCTTGATTTTTAAAAAACCGCTCTCTACAATTACAAAGGAAGTACCGAGTATAGACCACATTATATATTTTCTCATTTATCGTTATGAGAAGATTTTACGAGCTTATCCGGAACAATATCTTTAAAGATAACATCTATTCTTTTTTTAAAAAAAACTCATCCGATCAACGGCTTCCCCTCATCACAATTTCACGGGAAATGGGATCGGGCGGCAGACCTATTGCAGACATAGTAGCTAAGAAACTTGGACGTCCGTGGAAAATATACCACAAAAATATCGTGGAAAAAATCGCGAAACAGACTAATCTGGAAAAACAGCTCATTAAGGAAGTTGACGAAAAGAAAATTCCGCTGATTGAAGATACCATTGCGGACGTTTTCGGAAAACGGTATCTGAATCTTACCACATATCATAAGGGGCTCGTAAAAATTCTTTCGACAATCGGCCTTCGGGGACATGCGATCATTATAGGCCGTGGCGCACATTATCTTTTCCCCGACGCATTGAATATCCGCATCATTTGCGAGATGCCACAGCGCATCGCGTGGGAAATGCAGTATGAACGCATTTCAAGAAATGAAGCAATCCGCAGGATTGAGCAGTCGGACAAAAGCAGATATGAATTTGAAAAAGCGCTTTTCGGACACGATATCCGTAAAGCCCAGCATTATGACCTGGTGATTAGAACCGGCCAGAATCTTTCGATCCACGATGCGGCGGATCTCATCATACGGATTGCAAAACGTCGATTCGGAAAAATAGTTTAGCCCAATAATAGCTTAAGCGAAGGACTCATGGTAGTTTTTATCACCGCTTTCTGAATATGCTTTGATCCTACGGAAATCAAAAATTTTTCTGCGTTTTCGATCAAAGCCTGATCTCCGTGAGAAACCTTACCGATCATCTGATGAATAAGAGGCGCTTTCGGTTCGGTTTTCCATCTTATCGTCCCTTTTTTAAACTTTTGAGCTACTGTTTCTGGCGTCGGCGAAATCGTCCCGGCTTTGGGATTCGGCATCAAACCTTTCGGACCCAGTATCTTGGCAAACTTTGCCAATTTTGGCATAAATGACGGATGAGTGATTAATACGTCAAATTCGAGCTTACCCTGCTCAATTTGTTCAAGTACTTTATTATCAACAATAACCACCCGTACGGTTTTACCTGTGGAGTGCGGAAATTCCACCTCCCCCTTCAGACCTGTTTCATCCACGTTTAAATGCAGCTCTACCGACTCGTCAAAAGATGAAAATTTCAATTTTTTCAAAAGCTCAAGCGCTTCCTGAAGCGTGTAATTTTTTTTCTGATCAATTGAAGATTTTGCTTTTTGGTATTTTTTGCCCCTGACGCGTGCGACATTCGCCTTTTTTTGTTTTTTTTCTTTTACGGCCACCTTGACTTCCCCGGTTTTCTTTTCTTCCGATTTCTGCTCGGCTTGTTTCGGTTCATGTTGCTCTTCCTTTTGCTGAGTTTTTTTTACCGCTGCCTCTTTCTGGGCTTTTTTTCCCTCCGCCCTGCGCTTTGCATCAAGCTTTTGCTGTTCCTCAACATCTTCCAACCCAATTATTTTCGTCCGTATTTTTCCCATACATTAAGTTTGTTTATAAAGTTATAAGGTTTGTAAAGTCCATAAAGTTCGCTATTTCTACTTTATCAACTTTAAAAACTTTATGAACTAGTTTTCTACGTCCACACCCATACTTCTTGCGGTGCCCGAAACAATCCGCGACGCCATTTGCACGTCTTCGGTATTCAAATCTTTCAACTTTTCCTTGGCAATTTCCTCGACCTGAACTTTTGACAACTTTCCCACTTTCTCGGTATTCGGCTTACCCGAACCTTTCTGCAGTGCAATTTTTTTCTTGATCATCGCGGCCACAGGAGGAAGCTTGGTGATAAACGTAAAAGACCTGTCTTCATACACGGTTATAACCGCAGGAATGACCTGGCCTTTCAGTTTTGCGGTCCGCGCATTGTATTCCTTGATGAAATCCATGATCGGAATACCGTGCTGACCCAATGCGGGACCGACAGGCGGAGCGGGTGTCGCTTCACCGGCGGGTAGATTCAATTTGATTAATGTTTTTATTTTTTTTGCCATGACTTTAGTTTATAAAGTTATAAGGTTTGTAAAGTTCATAAAGATCCACTTTTCTACTTTATTAACTTTAAAAACTTTATGAACTAATTACAATTTTGCCACTTGTAAAAAATCAAGCTCGACCGGCGTCTCCCTGTCAAAGATCGAAACCAACACTCTGACTTTGCCGCGTTCTTCGTCGATCGCTTCAATCGTACCCAAAAAGTCGGCAAAAGGTCCTTCCGTGATCTTGACCGCTTCGCCTACCGAAAACTTTGCCTTGAATTTCGGCTGTTCCTGCTGTACAAATCTCATGATTGCCTCAACCTCTTTGTCCGATATGGGAGTCGGCTTAAGTCCGGCGCCGACAAACCCCGTTACCCCTTCCGTAGTTCTTACCACCAACCAGGAATCATCGTTCAGGATCATCCGGACCAGAATATATCCCGGAAATACTTTTTCCGTCTGCTTGGTTTTTTTGCCTTTTTTCACCACCACCACGTCGCGCATCGGAATAACCACATCAAAGATTTTGTCCTCAACCCCCAGACTTTTTACGCGCTGCTCCAGCGCCTGTTTCACGCGCTGTTCATAACCGGTCTGGATATGTATTACATACCATTTCGCCTGGTCCTTAACCGAAGGCGCATCGGTATTCAACGCCTCTTTTTGTTCTTTTTGAATCTGGTCCTGTTGCATATTGGTAATATAGAGTATGCTTTTGTAATCAACTCACTAGCTGAATTGAAGGCTTTTTATCTCATTTTACTGATAATCCCCAATCCATTTGCCAGTAGGATGTCTATTATACCTATATAGAATCCGATTATCAAGGAAATCGCAATCACCACGACGGTCAGTCGAACGGTCTCTTTTCTGGACGGCCAGGTTACCTTTTTTAACTCATCAACTATGTTGGTAAAAAACGCCGCTTTGACGTTCGGATTTTGTGCCATACCGCATATTGTAGCATAGAATGACATCCGCTACCAGACATTCGTATTTTCCCGTGTACTCTCCATCCGGCATCATCTATACTTATCATATGGCAAAATATTTTTCAAAAGAAATTGTCCATGCGCTTCTTCTGATCATAACGATTGCGCTTACGTTTATGTTTCCCAAAACCTACCTTGCACAATATGATTTCCAGATTGCCGCCCTCCTTTTTATTGTATTTTTTCTTGCCAAACGGATTCTTGTCCGTAAACAGGAGGCTACAAAACTTCTGGAATCAGTCATCTTTACGTTGATCGTACTTGTCGTTGTCAACAGTTCGGGAGAATCAAGTTCCCCCTTTTTTTTCCTGGTATATTTCCTGCTTTTTTCCCTAAGCCTTTTGCTCGAACCCGTCATTTCAATCACCAGCACTTGTGCACTCGTTATTTTTTATCTTATGTCGCTTCCGCCGAACCAAGATTTTAAAACACTTCTTCCGATTTTTTCCCTTGCTTTTCTCACCCCTTTTGCCATGTTTATGGGCCAGCAGTATATGACAAGCGAGCAACTTAAAACAAAGAACGAAAAACTGCAGGGCGATTCGTTCCTGTTTCTATCCCTGCTGATTAAGAATCATATTACAAACATCAAGCAGGCTGCGGATAATTTCATGGGCGACCATGAACTCGACACGATACGGAAATCCGTCAGACGTATGGAAAAACTCATAGAAAAGTACGAAAAAACTACGAATTAATTCAGCATGACGTATGAAGCATAGAGTATTGAGCATAAAGACAATTAGTATCTGCGCTTTTCTTTGCTTTTCTTTCTTTATTTTCTCTTCCCGCCTCCCTATTCTTAATTCTCCCGTTCATGCCGACTCCATGGAATCTTCCCAGTATCAAATGAAATATGTCAATATTAACAGCGGGGCCGACGTGTATTCGTCCGCAACCGCGACCCTGTCCGCAACGCTCGGACAACTCGCAGCGGAAGAATTTTCGTCGAGCGGATATATCATCAAGGCGGGATTTCAATATTTTTATTCTATAGTCCCCTTTACGTTTTCCATTTCCCGAACACGCGTTGACTTCGGTGAAATGACCGATAACGTACCGGCAACACAGGGAGCGACTCTTTCCGTATCTTTTGGCGGAGCCGGACAATATCAGGTAACTGCTTCGGAAAACGGACCTTTGAAACAGCTTTCCGGTCCGGATTATATTCCCGATACCAGCTGCGACGACGGTACGTGCAACGAAATTACTTCCCGGCCGTGGGTACTGAACTCTACCGAAGGATTCGGGTATTCCATGTCGGGTGATGACATACCTACGACTTTCGTAACCTGCGGCGCAACGTGTTATCGCAGATTTGCGGATACTACTGTTCCCGAAACACCGCAACCCGTCATGAGCAGCCAGAATGTAACGGTTGACCTTACCTCAAAACCAAAAAACATTATTCATCAGTCAGATATTACATTTAAATTAAATGTAGGACCCGGACGCGGCGCCGGAACATATCAGACGGTCGTAAATTTTATCGCAACACCGAGCTATTAGCCTATTCATTGCGGAATTACACATGAAGAATAACAAATGGAGAATAAAAATAATCTGCGCGTTCATTCTGTTTTTTGCTTTTTTCTCTCTATCCGATTCAGTTGTCCGCGCCCAGCAAGTTACCCTTTCCATTTCGCCGCCGATTCTTGAGGTTTTTATCAAGCCCGGAAAATCCATTCTTATTGCCTACAAGGTGGGAAACAGCGGCGATCCGGTTGTCGCAACCGCAAAAGTATTGCCGTTTGAGCCTAAGGATCAGTACGGAAATATCAACATTAAACCCGAGTTTGAAGGGCCGGTCCGTTTCAGCCTGGATAACGCCAACATCTCTCTCGAACAACCTTTTTTTATGCAAACCAAAGACTCTCAACAGTTGCTTTTGAGAATCCGTATTCCCGACGGAGCTCCTGAAGGAGATTATTACTATACCCTCCTTGTCGAAACCCAACCTCCTCCCACAATCGAAGGAGCCCCCAACACCAGCGCAAAAGCAACCATAGGGTCCAACATTCTTATCACGGTAACCAACACCGGAATGACCGAGGCCAAAGGAAAGATTGCGCTTTTTGACATTCTTCCGAGATTTTCCTTCTCCCTGTTCGGACGGCAATATGAAGTATTTGACAGCAGCGACAAAATTCCGGTTATTCTGGTGGTTGATAATCAGGGAAAAAATCTCATAAAACCACAGGGAGAAATTACGCTCAGAGGCAATTTCGGCGAAACGGCAAATTATGAAGTAATTCCTCAAAATATTTTGGCGGAGTCGCAACGTCAATTGGCCGCCAGTCCTTCCGCTTCCGTCGACTGCCAAACCCCGGGAAAGGGCTCTGTTTATTGCCGAAAATCCGTCAGTCTCCTCTTATCCGGTTTTTTCGTCGGCATGTATCGCCTATCCACCTCATTGACATTCGGTGATTTTGGACCGAAAATCTCGGCCGCGACTTCATTTATTGCGCTTCCGTTCAAATTGCTGTTCGGAGTTTTTACCGCCGTTTTACTGGCAATTCTGCTTGTCAGACACTTCACCAAACCCGAGCGGGACTGAAACGGACTTTACACAAAATTCCTCACAAACAGATCCCTATGATGTTTACAGCAACCGTATTGTTTAATTGCACGAATATGTTTTGCGGTACCGTACCCCTTATTGTTATCCCATGCATACACCGGAAAACTCCGGGAAAGTTTTGTCATATAACGGTCCCGTAACACTTTTGCGATTATCGACGACGCCGCAACCGAAATCGATTGTTGATCCGCTTTTATCATTGCGTTTTGATTTTTTAGGCCGAAGTAACGAATGTGTTTCACCGGATAACCGTCTATTATGAGGATAAAATCCCTGCTAAGGCCGGGATAAAATCCGGCGACTTCCGACGTTAATCTGCGTATCGCTTTTCTCATGGCGGTATGAGTTGCGTGTACGATTCCTTTCCGGTTGATATGCGTAACGGAACATGACGCGACCGAGAAAAAGAAACAGGACCTGGAAATTTCATGAAATATTTTTTCTCTAATCGATGCCGTTAACCGTTTTGAATCGTCTATTCCAAGTGTCGAAAGTGACGTTTCCGGGTTTTTCAACTTATACATATCAATGCAGGATGCTGCTGCGAATACGGGGCCCGACAGAGCCCCACGACCAACTTCATCCACCCCGATTACCCACCTGTTTTTATTCCAATATAGGCGTTCAAAAGACAGATCCGGCAACATAGGTTTCATCACTCATAGTATATCTTGAAATTGCTTAATTATGAAAATGTAATAATTTTCCCATACGGGCATTCTGCACTATTCCTATTGTGGTATATAAACGGTAGACTGAAAATTTAGTTTCTGATAAAGTAAAAAAAGAAGTTTTATGCTTATGAACGGACTGTTACGATCGTTTAAACCATTATTAAAACGGTTAAAAAAATACCGCATAGAGATTGTATTGATATTAATTGCGCTGTGCGTTTCAATCGTTTCGGTAATTCTTTTTTTTCAGAATTCCGAAAAATTGTCGGAAGAATCCGAAGTACTGGGCGAACTTACCCAACCCCAACAAATTCCTAATAAAATCAGAATAGACGTCGCGGGAGCGGTAAAAAATCCGAATGTATATGAAGTAAAGTTTGGGGCTCGAGTAAAGGATATTCTCGATCTTGCCGGAGGGTATTCCGATGAAGCGGACATCTCTTACATATCGCGGAATTATAACATGGCAAAACTGGTTTCGGACCAGGAAAAACTATATATCCCTTCGTTTTCCGAAATCCAATCCGGAATATTTACAGAGAATCCGAAATCTCTGGACTATACTCGACCCCTCATCTCAATACCCCCTGCTTCGAACTCTTTAGGCGTTCTGTTAATAAACATAAACGATGCAACTTTGGAAGAACTTGACAGCCTTCCCGGAGTAGGAAAGATTACAGCGCAGAAAATTATTCAAAACCGGCCTTACTCGTCCGTTGAAGAATTACTGTCAAAAAAAATTGTAAAAAGCAATGTATATGAAGGCTTAAAAAACCTCGTTGACACTGAGTAACATGACCAATAATACAAACAATTTTTCTCCTGCTTTTTTTTCAAGCGTGATTAACGGATATCTTCCTGAGCCCCATGCATCGCTCTTAAACGGTATTTTATTCGGGATTAATTTACGCACGTCGTACGGTTTTTACACCCAGTTGAAAACGGTCGGACTACTTCATATCGTTGTGTTGTCCGGTATAAATATCACGCTGTTATGCTCTATTGTTGCATCCTGTACCCGTTTTTTTAGCAAATTTGTCTCTTGTCTGATTACGATACTAACCGTAATTTTGTTTGTAGTATTTGTTGGCCCACAAGCCCCAGTAATAAGATCTGCCATTATGGGTATCTTAACGCTCGTTGCAGTAATTTTCGGCAGAAAAACCGTCGCGCTCTATCTATTGCTTCTTTCCGCAATTATTACATTGATCATATGGCATGAGTGGATTTATTCACTTTCTTTCTATCTTTCCTACGGTGCAACGCTTGGAATTATTCTTTTTGGAACCGTTAGGGTAAAGAAACCAAAAAAACTTTCCCAAACAATTGCAGGGTATATATGGAAAGAGTTAAAACCTTCGCTTGCCGCGCAGATCTTCACGACTCCGCTCATTTTTATCGCCTTTAAGCAGATTTCATTCATTGCCCCGGTATCGAACATACTGGTCGCATTTACAATAGCCCCTCTTATGGTTTTCGGATTTCTTACCGCTTTATTGGGCAAGGTTCATTTTCTGTTTGGTATCATTCCCGCACTCGTATGTTTCGGCATATTACAGTATCTTATCTGGATCATTAGGATTTTATCGACAATACCAGGAGCCTTTGTACAATTCTGACATTCCTCATGTATGAATCGCCGGTCAATCCACAAACTCTTATCGCAACGATTCTGTTAGCAGCAGGAATCATTATTCTTTCCCTGATATTCGGAAAGTCTAGAAATATTATTGTGTTTTGTGACGTGGGACAAGGAGATGCTACATATATACATATTTATCCGTCCGTTGATATTATAATTGACGCCGGTCCGGACAATTCGGTTCTACAATGTTTGGGAAATAATATGTTTTTTGCCGACCGTACAATAGAATACGCAATCCTCACACATCCGGACAAAGATCACTATGGAGGCTTCCCGGAAATAATTCGCCGTTACCGCGTCAAGCACTTTATCTCAGTCCCTCTAAAAGATGCGTCCCCTCTCTATTCGGAACTCATTTCTCTTCTGCACGGGAAGCGTATATCAACCGAATTTGTGTATGCACACGACTCATTGAATCTGTCCGGAACGAAATTTATATTCCTCTGGCCTTCCCGGGAATACATACGCACACACGCGGTGTTTGAAAATGGGGAAAGATTCGGAACCGCGGTTCTTGACGATAATAATTATTCTTTGACGTTCCTTTTTCAAAAAGATGATTTTCGGGTTATCATGACGGGCGATATTCCCATATCAATTCTGCATTTACTGCCAGAACAATACGTTCGAAACGTATCCATTCTTAAAATTCCTCATCATGGCTCAAAACAAGGGGCATCGAGAAGTTTTTACAAGTTAGCAGACCCTACCATAGGAGTGATAAGCGTCGGAAAACACAACACTTTCGGACATCCGTCAAATGAAGTTTTGGACTCTCTACATGCCCTGGGAATTAAAATAAAACGGACGGACGAAAATGGAGATCTTACTTATCAATTCAAATGATCGCGTTTTACACGTCTTGTTTACGATAACAATATGGACCGTATCTCTTTAAAAATATTGAACCCTTCGTATCCTATCCATGTTTCACCCATCAATTTTTTCGGCAATCCCGGATCCATCTTCAGGATCTCAATGTAGTTACCGATAACCGACTTGAATTTGTCCAGCTTTTCTCCTTCTTTTGACAGCGTATCGTGCCATTTCTTGAATAATTCACGGTATTGCTTGTCAAGAAGGGATTTCTGCCATACTTTTTCTATCAATATTTCACGATCGCCAAAAACATGCTGAGCCTCAAAAGACTGGATGTATCGTTCTTCTTCTTTTTGTGAAACAAGCTCTTTTAACACGGAAACGACCGGATGAGGCGTCAACCAAAACGATCTATGCCACGGACCAAGACCCCACCCCTGCATTTCTCTTCGGAGCCTGTCACGCATCTCTCTTTTCTTTTCGGGAATTTCGTATGAAATTATTCTCCATACCCCGTCCCATTCGTCACGCAAATATCGGAAGAAAGGAAATTGCAGACACAATTCCGCAAACCCTTTCTCCGTCAACTTGTAGAGGACAGACCTATAAAGGTCCGTCCTATTTTCGGACTTTTCTATCAATCCTTCTTTGAGTAGTCCGGAAAGGGTCCCCTTGGTTTTCTGATTGAGTGATAAATCGAATGCTTTTTGTACTTTTTCATCGAGAGCTGAAAAACCGAACGATACGTCTGTGAGAAGAAATAACGCAAGCTGGATTTTTGTGCGTCGTTCTTTTATCCCCATATTTTTACGCCCGGGCAATTAAATATTAATATTTATTTAAACGTACGTTTTTTTTTGCGAAGGCGTATTGCATACAATGTAACAGACGGAAGAAATATTGTCAATATTCAAATTACTATTATTCCTTTTTTCCATTCTTTTGTTAATATTCATAGATTTGGGTCTATTTAAGGATAAAGTATGAGTTTACCGCTTGACATTTGTATATCAAATACATTACATTTATATATACATATAAACATGAGTAAAAAACACGCTGTTCAAAAATTCGTTGTGTTTGTTTTTGTATTTTTCCAATTTGCCTATCTGTTCCTTCTGAAAGTTCCCCAGTTTAATACTCCGGTTGATTCCGGAAACTTGACTTCCGCATCTGATACCCTGTCCAATTCACGGCTTTCGTTCTATGGAAAAGTGTCAGGAACCTACATTTCCGGCTCAAGTTCGTTTACCATGCAGGGCAGCGGAAATCCGGACAATAATACAAATAATCTATTCCCGAATGACACCGTTCTTCTTGGTTCAAACAACAGTCAAAACGTTGCTTCGGTAAGCAGCTCTCTTAACTTCAGCACGTCAACCGTTACCACAAATCAACTGGCAAACGGAGATGCGATCTACGCCACCCAATCGGCAACTCACGCACTCGCGTTTACTACGGCATCGACTATTGTTGACGGCGCGATCCGCGTCCTGGTTCCGGCCGGTGACAGCACTTCGGCTTCGAATAATCATCTTCCTGACGGCGGAGGAACTGCCGGATTTGATTTTAACGGAATGACAAGCTCCGACGTGACCTGTCCGACAGGAGGAAGCGTCACTTGGGCTGCCGCAACCGCGACCGCTTCCGCAACTTTCGGAAGCAATCTTCACGCATTTGAATGCCGGTTCACCGGAACACTCAATGCGTCAACCGCGCTCACCATGACTGTTGGCGGAACGAATAAACTTATCAATCCTGCGCCCAAAACAGGACATGTACAGGGAACCGCAGATACCTATACGGTAAAAATCCAAGAACTACAATACCCAAGTTATGCCCCCATTGACGAAACCAGCGTCACCGTTTCACCGATAGAGGCCGTGCTCGTATCCGCGACAGTCAATCCGTCTCTTACTTTTACAATCGCTTCACAAAACCAGGGTCTTACGAGATGCGGAAGAGCGACTACCGTAGCGACAACCGCAACATCCGTTCCGTTCGGAAATCTTACCGGAAGCGATACTTTTTACCATGCGGCACAACAACTTTCGATATCAACGAATGCCACCACAGGTTATACAATAAAAGTAGGAGAAGATGACGAACTGACAAAACTCGGATCGGCAACCACCATTGCAGACACAACCTGTGATTCAAGCGGCTGTCCGAATCCGGCCACCTATGCAAAATGGACATCTACAGGCACATACGGATGGGGATATTCCTTGGAAAATGTTTCTGCCGCTACAATAGCGTTTCAGTATAATACAAACGCGGGAGCGTGTGACGGTACGGGAGACTGTTCCAAACAATTCGCATGTACCAATGCCTCCAATTGTAGTTCGGTTAATTCCGCGGAAACGGTTGCATCATCGTCCGGTCCTGTTTCAACTCAATCATTTTACGTCTGTTACAGATTGGACTACGGACCGACACAAGCAACCGGATATTATCAAACCAGAGTCATGTATACGGCAATAGCAGCGTTCTAATCCTATGAAAAAAGTTCTCAAAATCGGTATTGCGATTATTATTGTCGGCTTAAGCGCTTTATTTGTTTTCGGACAGGTGCAGGCACAAAACATGGTGGACATGACCGTCAGTCCGCCAAAACAGGACCTCAATGTTACTCCGGGAGAAGAAACCAAAATCCAGATCAAGTTCTATAACAAAACCGACTCGCCAATCTCCGGAAACATACGCAAGGCCGATTTCCTGGTTTTGGATAAAAGCGGAACTCCGACTCTTTATGACGCAAGCGCCACCAACAATCGATTTGCAGCTTCTTCCTGGCTTACTCCGTCCGAGAACAAGGTGACTATCGCGGCAAACGACCAATATATATCTACCGTCACTATCAAAGTACCCAAAGATGCGTATCCGTGCGGTCATTACACCAGTATCTATTTCGAACCGAATCCTCCGACTTTAGGCGGCCAGGCAATACGGGTAGACACGAATTCCGCAGTGGCGTTCAGACTCGCAAGCCTTATAAACCTGAATGTTGCGGGAAAGTGTACGGAAAGCGCGTTTGTTTCAAAATTCACCACTCCTAAATTCCTTGAATACGGACCGATTGACGCGAACATCGACGTACTCAACAGATCGGATTACCATATAACCCCTCAGGCAATGCTCACCGTCAAGGATATCTTTAATAAACAGATCGATCAGGTAAAGCTTCCCCTCATCAATATATTTCCTGAGGCGATTCGCAGTTATCACGGTCAAATCGGTCAAAAATGGATGGTCGGACCCTACACTGTTACATTTGAAGCGAGTTACGGCAAAACCGGACGTCCGCCGCTTTTGGTTTCGTCTACGGTTTGGGTATTCCCTTGGCGCATTGCATTGCTTATTATCCTGACGATTGTCGTCATCTACGTAATAGGAAAGGCTCTTATGAACCGTATGGGTGAAAAAACAGAAGTCCTGGAAAAAGAAATCCGGGAAGAAAAAGAAGAGTTGGAAAAACTCCGTGAGGCTTTGAAAAAACGGAATGATTAACCGTCCATAAGACTCTTTCTCTCTATGGAAAAAAAACTGCTTGTCATCTCAATTCTTTGCATATTGCTCATCCTTACCGTTGTCGGGTTCAGATACAGGATGCAAAACAGCCAAACTTACGCCGAATCCACAATACAGCAATCCAACAATGTGAATGTCGATGCGTTTATCGGCGAATATCATTTCACGCTCTATGGCTACACGTCACCTCAATCTCTGGTTACTATCGACGGCATGGGTATTTATGATCAAACCTATTCTGATTCAAAAGGATATTTTGAGTTTCGTAACCGATTCTCTCCCCTTTCTCCCCGCGAAGCCTGCCTCAGTGCAATTGACCAATTCGGAAGGGTTTCGTCACCTGTATGCATTCCCCCGTTTCCGACAAAATATGATATCCATATGGGACCGATTATTCTCTCCCCTACGATATCGCTTAACAGTCCGCAAAACGGCAACGGATATTATATCGGTGACGAGGTAATCCTTTCCGGACAAACGATCCCAAATACCGAAGTTAATCTTTCCACTTTCATTGACGAAAATCACTCGATCGTTCAAAATATCGCAAATGCCCTTACACCAATCCATCCCGCTTATGCATACACTTTTCCGCAATTAACTACACGTTCGGACGATAAGGGAAATTTCGCCATATCCCTCCCTTCGTCAACTACGGATTTCTTCAGAATTATGGCCCAAACCAATTACGACGGACAAAGCTCACCCGAAAGCATCAAACTAAGCATTAATATTTATCCCGTGTGGATGATGATTGTTAAGTTCTTTATTTTTCTTTTCGGCCTTATTGCAAACAGACTTCTTGAATTGACTATTTTAACGGAATTAATTATTCTTACGGTCTATTTTCTCCGCAGATACCTCCAACCTCACACGGTTGCGCGCAACCGTGCGCTGGCTCTTTACAGGATGTCAATGCCTGTCAAGGAAGATGTCAGCATTATTCCGTACAGGTCCATTTTGCCTGTGCGGGAAGAAAAAGACCCATCTAACCAAACGGGAAAAAGATCTGCTTCCCGTTACTTTCCCGGACATAAAGACTGGTAACGAATCGAGGGCTCAATAGAAGCTCAAATGGGCTTTTTGTTTGAGAGGAGATCCGTCTGCGGTAACTTCAAGGTAATATTCTCCTGTTTTCGTGCCTGCCACATCAAAATACGCTTTCCCGTATGCATCCGTTAATCCCTGGATAGTATCTACGGTCAAATTCGGGTCTTGAGCGACGAAAACTTTCTTGCCCATCACTCCTAATCCCTGGTCGTTGAGAATAAATATGGTAATTCGTATTTTTTCCTGTCCGTTCGCCCTGGCTTTTAACGGCGTTACAAAAAGATAGGAATTATCTACCGAAAAACTGTTTCGAGAAATTGCTGCTTTGCCGCTCATGAACTGGACCTCATAAAGCCAAAAAAAGGAAGCTAAAACAATGAGCACAAACACCGAAACAAGCAGAAGAAACAGGGGTTTTTTCATAGTATTGCTAATAATAACTATAAAGTATTTGTATATATAAAGTCAAGATAACGGATTGTACAAAAGACACTCGAATACTGTACGGTTATTTGAGAGATGTATTTGTATTTTAAGTCATTATGTGCCTCCTGAAATAAGTTTTAAAAAAATAGCAGGTAATCTATTTAACTGCCAAATACGTGTTTTTAATAAAAATCTTCACCATAAAAGAAATACTATATGCCAGAAACCGGTATATAAATTATTTCGCTATAAGAAAATATTGGAAAAAGTTTAGTAATGCTTTATAAAAAAATAAAGAATTGAAGAATAATTGCTAAAAAAAATCGTTTAATCGAAAAAAAACCACCATAGAGTGAAAAAGCGTTAAAAAACCAAGATAAAATATTATAAGCTTAAAGATATATTATGATATATTAGAGTAAGTAAAATATTTATGCGGGAATTGAAATAAATATAATTAAATAATAATATAGGCCTTATATAAAACTCTTCGAATATTCTTACACACTATATCAAATCATATACTAAATACCTCTTGACATTATTATTTCAATTGTTTTATGATGAAGTAATATGACTCAAGGGTATAATTTTTATAATTTAGGAGCCTTATTTAAGGAGTTTTTAACTGCGGGAAATAAAAACCTTCAACCTGTGACCGTAAAAAACTATTTATCTGACCTTCGTCATTTTTCAGGTTGGTTTATTTTAAAGCTAAAAACTGACAATCCTCAGCTTTCCGAAGAATCCACGGATATTAAAATTATAGTTTCTTTTATTACTCCCGACCTCATTCGCGACTATAAATCGTACCTTTCCGAAAACAATATACCGCAGAAAACCATTAACCGAAGGCTTTCTACACTCAGAAAATTTTGTACATTCTGCATATTACAAGGCTGGTTGAACGAAAATCCTGCGAAACAGATCGAAAATATATCTTCAGAATCCGTCTCAATTGAAAGTACTCTTCGACTTTATGAACACAAACTCGTTTCAGAACACAAGAATAAGGATTCCGTAGATAACGAAATCCTTGTCATACGTGAATTGTTATCAATTTAAATGCAATTAAATATGAAATCGGTTGTTGCATTTTCCAATAAGGCTTTACAAGGCCTAAGATATTGGTTAGACCCTTCCGTAGAGGGAAACCCATATATCAAAGAGTCTCACGACCGGATGCGGGAACATAAAAAAGAACCGGTCGTAGAAAAAGTCTGGTTCAAGCATCGTTTTGCCATTCGATAATAAATATTTTCCGTTTTTCCGTCATCATGGTAAATAAAATTTGGAACCGCTATATTTCCGCCATTGAAGGTATTTTGGCCGCTGTAATGCGGTTATCTTCTTTTTTTTCGCGCGCGCGCGCACAATATATAATAAGAAAGAAAGAATCCGGGCTTCCGCATGATCCGGCCTCGCACCTTCTCCAAGATCGCAGATCAATATTCGAAATGATATTCCAGGCGATTATCAGACGCAAACTATTACTGCTATCTTCTTTAATTCTCGCTATAGCCATTCCCCTGGCCGCGCGTACTTTCCTTTTTCAAAAAACAGCTGAAGCAGCATGGTACAACGAAAGTTGGCAATACAGACAACGCGTCGACATCACAAACGCAGGAACTGCACAGACAAACTATCAGGTTTCAATAACCTTAAATACTTCAAGCCTGATAACCGCAGGCAAAATACAGTCAAACTGTAATGATCTTCGCGTTACCGACGCAAACGGACAGATTCTCCCCTATTGGATAGAAACAGGTCCAAATGCCTGCGGAACAACCACTACCGCCATTTGGACTAAGCTTGCATCAATCCCCACCACCGGAACATTTGTTTTTGTCTATTACGGAAATCCGTCGGCATTAAGCGAACAAAACGGTAATAATGTGTTTGCCTTTTTTGACGACTTTTCCGACTCGTCGGATGATCCTGCAAAATGGAGCCAAGGCACAATCTCTTCTACTACGGGCACTAATTTTTCCGAATCGTCGGGAAATCTAGTCGGCGGCAACAACAACCGCTATATACAAAGCATCTCTCCTTTTACCGGAGACTATATTGCCGAAACCAGAGTTTATACCACTACACCGGCAACCAACGGATATTCTACGGTTGGATTTTACGCGTCTTCTTCAAATAGTTTCGGCATATTGGACCACAACGGAACAAGCTACTACCGCAACGATTCAGGCTGGGTTAATTTCGCTTACAGCGGTTCGGGGCAATGGAACAGAGACAAAGTAAAACTAGTCGGCACGTCGGCAACCTATTGGAGAACCGGAGAAACATCGGGATCGGCTACCGCTACCGCCACAAACAGCGGAATCAGCAGCGAATACCTGCGCTTGGGTGCACGCTATGATAACGGCGTATATGACCAAAATTTTGCCGCTTCCTGGGATTGGGTGATCGTAAGAAAAACCGCATCTACAGAGCCTTCGGTCACGGCGCCTACCAATGAGGAAAAATCTGTGGGTCCTGTTGCATACTGGAAGTTTGATGAAGGGTATGGGACTACCGCACACAACGCCACCTCAATTACAGGTATTGATGGAAATATTAGTGGCGCAACTTGGCAATCTGAAAATCAATGCATAAGCGGAAAGTGCCTATTATTTAATGGCACAAGCGATTATATTGATCTTTCTACATCAACTAATTTAGATTTCTCCAATAAACGAATTACTGTTTCGTTATGGATTCGCCCAAACACTATCAGCGGTACGCAACGTTTAATCGATAAAGGCGTTTCCGGTACCAACGGATGGGGAATATATTTAGTCAACAGTGAAATCTATTTTGGAGGACATGGAGGATATACGGGCTGGACAACATCTTCTCCAATTTCTCAAACAAACCGATGGTATCACATCGAGGTCGACTTTGGAGACAATACACAATCCTATGTTTATGTAAACGGAATTACTCAGAGTCTAACCAATAATGGAGCATGGCCTTACA
>JBJKRW010000041.1:0-5303 GCA_046704445.1 Microgenomates group bacterium | reverse complement strand
CCAGACAATCGTATATTACAACCGAGCAAGAATCCATACAAGCCTTAAGATGCCACCGACAAAGTATCGCCTAATTCAGGAGCAAAAAGTCTTAGAAAAAGTTGTCGAAAAAATGAGGACTTGACAGATCGGGCCGGGAAAACATTTTCCTGTACAATTTATTTTCGGATCGTGCGAAACCGCCACCTTTGTCTGTATATGCACAGTCGAATATGGCTTTTTGTGCTCCGTGTACCCACGCCTTTAAAAAATGTGCATGATGGCCTCTTATGGTATAAACCTCGGACATAGCCGTATGCATTATAACAGAATCGGAAAATTAATAAGAAAATTATGTTTTTCTGAAGCGCTATTTTTTATGGATAACCGAATTCGCGGTTTTTTCTTTTTATTTCATGAGAGAGCCTTGGTAGAGAGGACTTGCGACAATCTGTTTCCACGCATTAAGGGAGTTTTGTGACGTGTCAACAGCCCAACTTACTATTTCCTTGGTTGGTTTTTGCGGATTGGCGTCGCTGGGGCCATTAAACCAGTTAACCAGTTTGACGCCCGGAAACATAGTAGGAATAGCGGTAAGAAATCCTTGAGTCATCCAGTTTGCTTTGGCCATAGGATCTTTTGAATTTTCCAGAGCCCCTACTTCATAAAAAATTATTGGTTTTTGCGATACGGTTGTTAAAAAATCATAACCGGGTTGGAATACGTCTTGTAATGATCTGTCGGGCGTAGCGGTTAGATTGCTATATCCGTCAAGCGCAACCCAATCAACGTAGTTGTCTCCCGGATACATCTGTTTCAGAATACCCCCGTACTGGCTCAGTCTTTGGTTGGTGAGAATACCTGCGGATAAGCACCAGACAAACTTGACGTTTGTGGCTCCTTCTTTTCTGAAAATGTCCACGACATGTTTCCAAGCCGCAACAAAATCGGCAGGGTTTGTGTTTCCCTGTCCCTGGGCGCTATACCCCCACGGATACCAGGGGCCGTCCATTTCGGAAAACAGCCTGATAAGAAAAGGATAATGATATGCGGCGACCGCCTTGGCTGTCTGCGTAATATATGCGTCGTGCATTCCCGAATTAATGGATTTCCATGAAAATTCCGATTGATTCTTGGTGAGACATGAACCTTTGCAGGCATCCCAGTTTAAGCCTGCCGCAATTCCTCTTGTTCTGAATTGGTCGATCAGCCGGGGATCAAACTGCTGATATGCGCCGGTTCCGGCGTTCTTCCATTTTACCGAAAACCAGGCAAACGCAGGTTTTTTTCCGACCTCTTTGGTATATGCATCTACCGCGGTTCCGTGAGCAAAGGGATTTGCCGCCGGCTGATAAACGCCAAGGGCAATGCCCGAACCGGTTTCATGTATTGGTTGCAGCGATAAAGTTTGAGGAGTAACCCGCACAGAAGTTTCGTATTGTTGAACCTGACGGGATCTGTTGATTTGTCGGATATGTAACTTCGCCGCAAGTACCCCAAAAATACCCACTATCGCCGCCAAGCCGATAACCAAAAACTTATGCATAATCTTATACAATAATAGTAATATATATTATGCAATATGCAAGTGATCAGGTGCTTGGGCGGTGAGTAAGTTGTTAAGAGTATTTAAGCATATTTTAATTTCGTATTGTTTGGCCTCCGGTTTCTTAAAAGGACGGCATTCTTTCAGCAGAAATTCATCTCCTCATGAGAAACTTTTTCCAAATACGAGTCATATCATTAGGTAGTTAGAAATTATTGCATAAATTATGATAGAGGTTGCAAAGGAATTTCTAACGTTTGCGTTTCTGGCAGTGTTTTTGTTTATGCTTCACTGAAAGAAACGAGTAACAAGACTATGAATCAAGGTAAGCCGAAGCCGGAAGCATATGAGGGGATTGTGACATGGTACTCCGGTCTAATTTCTCCCGATTGACTTTGGTTTTGGTATGTACTACCCTTTTAATATGAAAAAACTTCTGGTTTTGGCTGCGGTTTTTTTCATGTCCGCCGTTTCCGTATCAGCCCAAACGACGATACTGACTACAAGATGTCTGAAGGCTGTTCCGACAAATCCCGATCCGTTGCATAACGCACAATTGACCGGACAGGGATTCCCCGCAAATACGGACATATATGTGATTCAATGCGTGGGGTCAATTTCGGACAACATCTGTAGTGCAAACTCCAATCCGACCAATTCGGCGGGGGGAGTGAATACGTCGGCGACCGATAAACTTGCCGCGATGGGATTTATAATGAATGCGGATCCGAAGCATTTTCTCAATGTTGCCGCAGGAAATCCTTTGCGTACGGGAACAGGCGCAATAAACACCACGGTTTTCGGTACCACGAATGCGGGATACGGTGCAATCACAAGTTTTTACGGAGTTTATGCAGCCCCTCCTCAACCTACGATTTCCGAAACGGCAACAGGCGGACAAAAGCAGGGAACCTTTACGTTTGACGGTACGGATGCGGGGAATTGCACGACCATAAAATGGGATCCGTACGGACGTGTATTTGACAGCAAAAGCCTTGAACCGCTTCCGTATACAAAGATGGAGCTTTTGAATGCGGAAAAAGCTCCTTACAAGGAAATTGGAATTGAAAACCCGCAAACGACAGGTATTGACGGCGTATTCAGCTTTTATGTGAAAAACGGGTCATATTTCCTTGATCCGAGCAGAACGGGATATACCTATCCGTTAAATCAGGATCAGATTAACTCGAATTATTCCAAAGCTTATTCCAACCTTTATCTACAACAGACGCCTATTATTGAACAGAGCGAAACGGTTCATGTTGACCTTCCCATGGAGCCTGTCGGTACTCCATATCATAGTGATCCGAAACTTCTAAACTACAGCACCCTGTTTATGCCTGGAATAGGAGCGTTGTCGGTTGAAGGAAGAGTGACACATCCGTTTACCGTGATTCGGGTGGTTCAGGGAGAAAAGATTATTACCACGTTCAGTGCGGATAAATTCGGGTACTTTGAAATAAAGCTTTACAACAAAGACCTGAAGCCAAACCTTCCTATTGATTTCCATTTGATAAAGCTTGATTTAACGACCAATAAACAGATTACTACGAACAGTTCATTTGCGATCGACCCAAAACCTTATTTCATTGCCGGAATCGCATACGGTAAAAACAATACGGTAATTCCCAATGCCCAGATTGCCGTAAAACTTAAAATGTCGGACGGCATCTATTATCAAACTACAAGCGATCAAAAAGGGTTTATATATATTACGCCGGACAATCTACCGAGATTTGACTATTATATTCAAGTTACCGACCCGAAAACAAAACAAAGCATGGAATATTCGACGGAAAGTTTTGCACAGGCAAACGAAACATATCTTACGGACAATCATTATGATATCATGAACGGAACCAGTAATGGAGTGCCTTTGGTTATTACGGCATCATCGCAACAATCTACTGCTTCTGGTAGTCAACTGACACCAGCCGCAAAGCAAAATCCGGCGGGTTCTGTTCCCGGTAATACAAAACCGAATTACGATTTGTTAAAAACAATCGCCCTTATACTCATCGGAATAATGGCGTTTGGTCTTGTGTGTTATTTGATATATTCGAACATAAGGTCGCGTAAGAAACCGGTAACATCTTTTTCCCCTGAAGATAAAAGCATGAATTGAATTCCCCGCATTTAATTCGGAACGCTTAGTTTGTTGCCTGATAGATATCCGAAGATATTTGCTGAATGGTTCGTATGAGTTCATCCCGGTTTTCCCCTTTCGTCATGACACAAAGCAGATAAGGTTTTTTTGAACCGTAAATGATGCCGCAGTCGTGTATCTGTATGGTACCTTGCTCGTTAATATCGCGTAAACCGAATTTAAGTGCGGACGTGATATTTTTGGGTATTCCGGCCTGAATGCCAAGATGAAAGTCGGTTTGAGTTAAATACTGCAACGCTTTTTCTGACATTTGCTGATTGAGGTATGTGGCGTTGTAGAGTACCCTGAATAATCCCGCATATGATTTTACGCTAATGTAATCATCCGGAGTATTGTTGTTAGGATAAATAATATCCAAGTCCTTGTGGACTTTTTTAATATCGTCGGGACTAATATGGTTGAGTAATGTTTCGAATGCAATATTATCCGACAACGCAATCATGCGGTACAATAAATTATCGACCGTATAATTTTCTCCTTTAGTTAATGTGTCCTGTTGTGGAAGATTGTCTCCGAGATAATGTTGCCCGGAATAACCGATTTTTTCCTGCAGTAAGTCGGGATTTGTTTCTACCTTCTTTAAATATGCAATCATTAGCGGAACCTTCAGCAGGCTGGCCGGGGCGAATTTGTCCTGTTCGTTGATGCCGAACGAAGGTCCGTTGTTCAGGTCACGGTAGTAAACCGAGACTTCACTGACGGTTTCCGGCAGCGATTCTATCAGATCATTCACGTTTTTTTTGAGCGTATTGACCTGTGTATTGACGGTGCTGTCAAATATTTCGCAATCCAGTAATGGGCTGGTAAGCTTGTCGCTTGAGAATCTCATAAAAGAGATAGAATCGGATTTCTCCGGAATGATTCCTCGAGTATAAAATCCGGCGGCAAATCCCAGGAAAGTCATAAGAGAAATTAACATGACTTGTATTTTTTTACTCATTGACTCTGATTATATGGGGGAAAAACTCAAATGTAAAGAGCATGACATAATTAATGTTTGTTTAATGAAAACATCAAATATTGATCAAATTATTTAAATCAATTTATATCTTTGTATCGGTCTAGTATAAAAAAAAGATCATTTATATTGCATTGTAATGAAATATAGACATTATGCATCATTAACTTAAAGTTGAAGATATAAAAATTATTCAATCGATACAATGAATAGAAATAATGAAACTTGTGGAAAAAATAAAAATGGAAGATATATGACACAATATGCTTGACATGTCAACAATATATACATATACTCAAATTAAATGAGTAAAATTGAAAACAAAATCCGTCATTTAAGCCCTAATCAAATTCGCATACTCCAGTTACTTGCAAAAAGTAAAAATACCATTATGTCTTCGTCCGAAAACGCAAAAATACTTGGAATTTCCGGTAAGGCTTTGGGGGGCCTTTTTTCATCTATTGCGCGAAGGAATTTTGAAGGTCAAAAACTGATTATTCCATGGGGCAGACCGGTAAGCGGAAAAGGACTAAGGTGGAAGTTAAACGAAAGTATTATTGGAAAAGAAGAACTTTCAAGAATTACCTCGGAATTATTGTCTTTATGAAGATCAAAAGGTCCACAGTCCATAGGTTCACAGCGTATATTACTTT
>JBJKRW010000040.1:0-14592 GCA_046704445.1 Microgenomates group bacterium | reverse complement strand
TTCGTAGCGCGGTTCCCCGAAATACAGACTCTCAAATTCAAGAATAAATTTTTTTCCGGTATAGTCTTCGATGGGGAAAAATTCTTTTAGTATTTCTTCGAGATTGTTGTCAATAAAATTACCCCACGATTTCTTTTGCACTTCAATAAGGTCGAGTTCTTCCAGATTATGGTCCTTGTGTCCGAGGAGAATGTGTTTCTGGGGTTTTTTCTTTGATTGGTCGGTTTTACTCATCGCTGCGCAATAATTAAAATCTTTTACTAACAATAAAAACCCCTCGGAAAATAAAGGGGAGGAAAAAAACTATTATAGCATACAAGAAGGGCGGAGAAAAGTCAAGAGAATATTTATGACTTTTCAACAAGCCTGTTTTCCTTGAAAAAAAATTTCTTTACCTTTTTTTCCGTACGCGGACTCAATATTTTCATTTTATCCAGCACGTTCATTAATGTGGGGGCGGCAGCCTTATCGATCTTTTTAAGCTCTTCCTGAACGGAGGATCCTTTATCCTCAAGTTCCTCTTCAAGTTCTTCCAGGTATCCGAGAAGGTTCTCTTCGAGGTTTTCCGAAACCTCCAGCATTTTGCCGAGAGTTTTTCTTCCTTTCTTCGTTCCGAAAAAAAATATACATGCACCAACACTCATACCGCCCATCAGAAAACCAAACCAAAAGTTTGATACGGAATTATTTTGTTTTTCCATTTTTTCGCGTATGCAGGATATCGATAACTTTAAAGAATGTTTTTATTCCGGAAAAAAACCCGATGAACTCACTGAATCCGTGTTCCATGGATCCGCCGAGTTTTTCAAACGATTCGATAATCCCGTTTACCTTCTTGACGGTTTTACGCACTTCCTTAAGAACCAGTATCAGTTGTATGCCCACCACAATCAGTAATACCGTTGTAATGGTAAGCACGAGCGTTAACAGCAGCTGTGTCGTATCCATAGATTTATTGTGATAAAAAAATTATAAAAAGTCAATCAGGCTTACAGTTTGTTGTTCTTCACTTTATCGGCAACCATGTTATTTGCTCGCAGAAGTTCGTCATAAGAGGTTCCTGCGTCTATCCACCAGTCAAGAAGCTTGCACTCCAGCGTTCCCTCCTTGAGGTAAAAATTATTCAGGTCGGTAACTTCCAGTTCGCCTCTTCCCGACGGTTTGAGATCCTTAATGAAATCAAAAACCCTATTATCATACATATATACACCGGTTTGGGCAATATCAGATTTGGGATGTTCCGGTTTTTCTTCGATTGACAGTACTTTTCCGTCTTTTCCCATTTCTATAACGCCGTATTGTTTTGATTCGGTTGGCATGCGTATTCCGTATACGATCGCACCTTTCTGTTTTTTTTCAAATTCCGTCACGGTCGGTTTGAGGTTGGTGTTGAAAATATTATCCCCAAGTATGACGAGCAGTTTTTCACCCTTGGCAAATTCTTCCGCGACCGCAACGGCATTCGCAATGCCTCCTTTGGGATTTTGTTGAACCGCATAATACAGTCTGAGGCCGAATTCTTCCCCGGTTTTCAACAGATTAGCGAAATCACCGGCATGATCGGGAGAACTGGACACAAGCACTTCCTTGATTCCCGCGTTTACCATAGCCTGTATCGGATAATAGATCATCGGTTTGTTATAGATCGGAAGGAGGTGTTTATTAGTTACCCACGTAAGCGGACGGAGCCTGGTTGCCAACCCTCCGGCAAGAATAAGTCCTTTCATACCTGTTAGGGAAATATCACGATTTTTAACAAAAAGATAAAAGTAAATGCAATAAGGATATATTCTAACACGATTTTAAGGTGAAGACTATCCTCAATGATATGATGATAAATTCCCCAGATGATGTAAAAACAGGAAAACGCAATAAGGAGAATAAATTCCATAAACCGGTCTCCCTTGAACATATTAAGGGATACGATGAAGAATACCCCTGCAGTAAAAAGCAGGAGATAGTCAAGCGTATGGGTCCGCAATTCCTTTTTAAGTTGACGGCTTACGTGTCTCATAATTTAATCGGTTACAGGATGGCTCCTCTGGTTAAGAGTATTAAGCCTATGCCTAAAAACCCTATAAATATAAAATGCGCGATATTCTTTCCGGTAATACGGAATACATGCAATCTCGAGGCAAAGTAAAAGTCCATAATCAGTGCTACCAGAAGGAAAAGGATAAAGACAATATTCATGTTGAGCGTGATATAAGGAAGAGAAAGTCCGGAAGCTTTTGCCTGTTTGGATAAGATCGCCGGTTCCTGAGCGGAAGGAGTAACTATTGCATTTTGCGGCGACATTGTCGGTTGAAGCGGGGCGACGGTCGGAATGGGTTTTGTTTCCGATGCCGGAACCGGAGCGGACGGAGATGTAATCTGTTCTGCGACGGCGGATCCGGGTAGAGGTGTCCCGAACATCTGTACGACTAAAGTAGTAGGTTCTCCGTTCAGGGTTCCGTTTACCACCGCAAATCCCACATCCGTATAATTATTCCTCAATATATTTTCACGATGGGTGGGCGAATTCATCCATGCGTCGACCACACCCTGACTGAAGAGGAAATTTTTGGCAAGGTTTTCTCCCGCATATTCATATTTGTATCCGGCCCCGAGAATAAAATCCCACGGTGTTTCCCCGTCCGGGCCGTAATGGGCCCAATAATTTTTCGCGAACATATCCTGTGCTTTTTTTTGAGCCGCTACGGCAAGTTCCGAGTTATAGTGAAGGTCGGCAAGACCGTGTTGTTCCCGCTGCTGATTGGTAAGTTCATAAAGTTTCTGCGTCGTGATATCGGTGGCGTATCCCAGGACGTTGGTGAGATTCGTCGATTTTACGATAAACGTAAGGAATAACGCGATAAGCAGATAATATGTCAGAAAGTCGATATGCAGCGCTTTTGCTCTGAAGTTATTTTCTTCCTTGGGTACAAAGAGATGATGAAGAATTGATTTGACTCGATTCATATATTCATTTTAAGCAAGACGGATATAATTGTCAAAAGAGAGTAAGAAAAGGAAATAATACTTAAGCTTTTGACGTGTACGGAATATGGCTGTTTAACTAAAGGATTTTCGGTTGAGTTTTGGACTGTGGAGTTCGGAAGGGTGCTGAGCATATATATGGCTGTTTTTGTATTCGGTTGTTGACCGCCGTCATACGCCGAAAGAATTTCCGGTTTTGAAGTCGTAGGCGTGTAGACGGCAGGAGGGATGATTTGAGTTGATTCGTCCGGAGAATGCTCATGTTCCTCAATACAGTCGTTATTGGCCGTATTTTTGCTCGGATCCTGGAGACAAAACTCCTGTTCGTCGACGGAAATTCTTCCGAATGTTTTATTTTTGGTAGCGGATGAGTATTCGAAAGAGTCTTTTTCTTCCAAGGCGTAATTAAGAAGCCGTACCTGGTCGCCGGAATTATTAAATATTGAAGAAGACATCTCTATGACTCCGTACGAATAGGAAGGGATTTCAAGAGAGAATTTTTTGGGCGAAGACCCCTGATTTTCCGGATCGTCAAGATACCAATCATTGAGATATGCGGGGAATCCATTGTTATTATACAGTTCCACCCACTCGTGTTCTCCGGATTCCGGATAAACCATCGCTTCGGATATAAGTATATTATTATAGTCATCCTTTGTACTTTGTACGGAGGTAGGGGTGGGAACAGGAGTAACGGTTGCCGTAGAAGGTTCATCCGTAATCGTTAATATGGGGGAAACAGTCGCACTGCATGATAAAAAAGTTTCGTTATACAGTCCCAAGCTTGCTTCACCCGTTGTCCAGTTGTCCGATCCGTCGGGTAGCCGGAAGTAACTGATGCCCGAACCGGAAGACATCTGATAGGAAAATGAATCGATAAGTCGGGCGGAAAACGATGTGGGCGGCGCGGTCCGGTCGAAAAGCCGGACCGTATCTGCGGACGCCTTGTTCAGATTGAAGTTTCCCGAAAACAACCCGCAAGTATTCGGAAGCAGCAGATTGCCTCCGGGAACGGTAAAATAGGTTGTTCCTGCGCTGTCATCCACATACCAACCCGAAATGTCCGCGGATTCTGACCCGACGTTTATGAGCTCTACGGATTGGGGAGCGGGTTCTATAAGAAACTCGTTGATCAAAACACGACTCTGTGAAAAGACGGGTTCAGCAAAAAGCAACCGTGTCAGAATTCCGAGCACAGCCAGCACAATAGCCATTGTATGTACAATAGACGCACGTACAGGAAAAGTCCACGGTCAATATACGACAATAAGAAGGAGTTAGATTAATAGAGCTTAAAATTCGACTTTTTGTACGGCTACGATACTGCTTATTGGATATTTACTGGTAAATGAGATATTATGCCCGTTTGGTACATAAGGGTCGTTCATTTGATAGTTACCGTTTGAACCGCTGATTAATACTACAAAATGATAGTCGATTCCGCCAAGTGAAATCTCCACCACAACAGGATTACCTTGACTCAATTGACTGTCGATTGCGGCGTCAATTCTTGTCGAACTTACACCGTTTGCAATAATAGAAAATTTTAAATAGGCGGGGTAATATGATGCAAAATTGTTTGGATTACTATTAATAGTTTGAGGTGTAACATCGCGATGTCCATAGTGAGAATAAATCATTGCCATTGAAGTCACGAGGCATCCGTCACTAGCAAGGGTGTATTGTGTTCCATTCAGTGAATTATTTCCCCATTGGGTATCTCGTTGATTATAATAGCATCCCCAGTCGTCACACACTGTCTGGTTGTTTAAAATTGAGGACCCTCCCTGGCTGCTCGTAAATTGACTGAATCCTTGCAGCTGGGCTTTTGCTTGATTTAATAAATTCTGGTACACCGCTTCGCTGTTCTGTGTCTCTGTTAGGAGATCCTGCTTTTCCTTCTGTTGACGTTGTAAATCCGTTTGTTGTTGGGCGAGTGTTGCTTTGAGGTTGTCTAGTTGTTTAACTTTTTCTTCTCTGAGTTGTTTTTGATCCTCGAAGTTAAGTTTTGTTTCTTGGACCTGTACGAGCATTTTCTGATTGTTGTCCTGAACTGTTTTTTGATATTTTATTTGGCCTATGAGGTCTTCGGCGGTTGTGCTTGCAAATATTGTGTCGAATATTGAATATGAACGGTTTTTATATCCCTGTACAATTCGATTGAGTAGTAATTTTGAAAGATAACTTAATGAATCGTCGAGTCCCGATATTCGCGTGGAAAGCGTATCAATCTCTTTCTGAGTAGAGGCGATGTTCTGTTCGGTCTCTTTTATTTTTGCCGAGGTAAGATATATTTGTCCGTCCATGAGTTCAATCTGAGATTTTAAGGTATTTTCGGCATCTTTTGCTTCTGAAATTTTACTGGTGCATGCATTTTCAATTTGCTGCCAGTCTTGTTGAGAATGAGAGGATCCGATCGTGGATTGATCGCATTCAAAAGCTCTACTTTTGTTCCACGGGAAAAAAAGCAACAACACAATTACAATAACAGTTAATAAAAATTTTCTCATAACTCAATTATATTCCCGAAATGAGAATAGATACAGCAAATTAGTGTTTTAAATATTTACCTGTTGCCAGAAGACCGCCCGCGATAGCAATCAGCATACCGAATAACGAAGATAGCGCAAAGGTTATGCCGAAATATTGGGCGTTAAAGGGCCAGACCTTGATCTGCCATGAAGAAACGTTAAAGTTTAAGGATGAGATTCCCCTCAGATATGAAGACAGAAAAGGATTGAGATAAAAAATCATACCGAGAACAATAAGAAACGAAAAGAAGGACGCGAGCAGCCCCAAAAAAACTCCTTCCAGAAGGAAAGGCTTGCGGATATACCAGTTTGATGCGCCAAGCAACTGTAACAATTCGATTTCTTCTTTTTTTGATGCGATCTTAAACAGTGTAGTTGTGGTGAGAACCACGATTGCCATCAGCAAAAGGAACGCGAAAAAGACTATGGTAGTTTTCCTGAGTATGCTTGTAAGTATCAGCAGACGCGCCACGATATCTTTTTGGAACTGGACTTCGTCAACGCTCGGTTGTTTTTTCAGATAAGACGCAATTTCCGGAAGAAATTCGGGCTTTTTTGCATAGATTTCCAGCGAAGGAGGCAGAATGTCCGCAGATACCATTTCAAGGAGAAGGGGATTGTCCTTATTGAGGTTTTTATAGATCTCAAAAGCCTGTTGTTTGGAAATATATTTGATTGAAAGCACTTTTCCCGAACTTACCAGGTCGTCACGGATTTTAAATATGTCCTGTTCCGGTGCATTTGTCTGAAAATAAACCGTTACCTGCGGTCTGGTTTCGAGATAGCCGAGCAGACCGTATAAAAAACCGAGCGACACGAAAAACACCATGGAGAGAAAAAGCGTAAAAAAAAGTACCATAAAAGAAGCAGATGTCTGATACGGCGTTCTTCTGAGTGAGGTGAAGAGAGTTTTCACTTTAAATGTTCATTTGTAACTGTTAATTTATTGTTCGTATCCTCCTTTTCTTACGTCTTTTATAAGTTTGCTTTCCTTGAGAACCAGCACCCTTTTTTTTAGGCTGTTTACGATATCGGTGTTGTGTGTGGCAAAAATAATGGTACGTTTCCCTTCAAGTTTTTTGAAAATTTTCATTATTTCCCAGGATGTTTTCGGGTCGAGGTTGCCCGTAGGTTCATCAGCCAGCAATAAAGTTCGTTCCCCGACGATTGCCCGGGCAATCGCAATCCGTTGAAGTTCCCCGGCCGACATTTGGGAAGGAAAGACGCGTTCTTTTTTTGTGAGGCCCACAAGTTCCAGGGATTCCCGGACCTGTTTTTTTATTTCTGATTTTTTGGAGCCGAGCACCTGCATGCTTAACGCGATATTTTCAAAAATGTTTTTATCCGGAAGAATTTTAAAATCCTGGAATACGACCCCGATTTTTCTTCTTAGTGCAAGGACCTGTTTGAATTTTTTTGACGAAATTTCCCAGTCGTCCAGGGTGATGGTTCCGGAAGACGGCGTGTATTCGCGGAGAATGAGTTTGAGAATTGTGGTTTTGCCCGCTCCCGAAGAACCGACCAGGAAAACAAATTCGTTATTCTCCAACTCAAAAGATATATCGTCCAGCGCAGTGGTTCCTAAAGGGAATTTTTTGATTACTTTTTCGAAAACTATCATAGGTAAAACAGCCGTTTGTCATACGTTGAATCTTATTGTACTTCGACCAGGCCGACATCCATCAGCCATCCGGCTTTTTGCGCCTGGAACGTCTCGCCCCATACCTTGACTTTTTTCCCTACGTATTTTGAGAGATCAACGGTTGATGAAGTCAAATAGACATTCTGAGAAGCTCCGCCCGGACGTTCGAGATGGAAACTTCCTTCCCCGTCAATTCCTCCGTTTTTCAATATTCCTTCGGCGGAGTCCTTGAATGTTTTTTTATCCACAATACCGGCGGTTTGTTGAACCTGTTGTGATCCCGGCTGCGATGAAGAGGAAGAGTTCGAATGCCCGAGAACTTTTGCAAACAGGAGTCCGGCACCGACTCCAACGACTACCGCCAAGCCGAGATAACTGAAAAATTTAAGATAGGGAAGTCCCTGACTTGAAGAGATCTGAGTTTTTTTTGTTTCGAACGAGTGAATGAGATTTTGAGATTGTGTATCCATATGAGTCAAGAATAGCAAGAAAAGTTTTTTTTTGCAATATTATCCTTTGCGTTTTAAGAATGCTTCTATGAATCCGTCGAGTTCGCCGTCCAATACTCTGTCCACGTTTGTTTCCTCATAATTCGTCCTCAAGTCTTTAATAAGCTTATAGGGGTGAAGAACGTATGAACGGATCTGTCTTCCCCAGGAGGCCATTTTGTCCTTTTTGAAGGACTCTATGGTTTTTTCTTTCTTTTCCTGCTCAATCTGCCACAGTTTTCCCCTGAGGATTTTAAGCGCGTTTTCCCTGTTCTGGAGCTGATATCGTTCCGTTTGGCAGGCGACGGTAATACCCGTGGGTTTGTGGGTCAAACGGACCGCTGTTGCGACCTTATTAACGTTCTGACCGCCGTGTCCTCCCGACCTAAAAAACTGCCAATCCAGATCCTCTTCGCTTACTTGAATATCGTTTTCCTGAATCATGGGAAGAACCTCTACAAGGGCAAATGACGTTTGTCTTAATTTGTCTGCGTTAAACGGCGACTGTCTTACGAGTCTGTGGACGCCCGCTTCGGATTTCAGATATCCGTATGCGAATTTTCCGTATACATTGAGGGTAGTGCTTTTTATTCCCGCCTCGTCGCCGGGGACCCTGTCAATTTCTTCGAATTTCCAGTGTTTCAATTCAAAATAACGGGTATACATACGGAACATCATCTCGGACCAATCCATGGCTTCGGTTCCGCCCTGACCCGCATGAATTGAAAATATTGCATCGCCTTCATCGTATTTTCCCGAAAGAAAAAGCATTATTTCATACTCGTCAATGTATTTTTTTGCGGATTTAAGATCTTTTTCTTCATACAACAGCTGCATCAATTCTATATCGTCGATTTCTTTTTTTAATGAAGTGATTTTCTTCATGACTTCGGTTGCCTGTTTGGAATCCTTCCAGAAATCCGCGTTATAGGTTTTTTTTTCAAGCTCAGAAAGTTCCTGTTTTTTCGCGGGAATATTAACCTTTACCAGGATGCTGTCAAGTTTTCTTCCCAGTTCCTCATTTTGTTCTTCCATATATATAATTACAATGAATAATCGGAAGAGTCATTTTGCAAAAGCGGGTTATTTGAAATCTTTGCCGACAATAATGACCACGTCTGCGGCGTCGGTCGCGGAGAGATCGGAAATTTTCATGTTGCTTACATATGCGGAAAGGTCTGTTTTAAGGAGGCTTGCCGCATCCTGAACGGTTTTTTTGAGTTCAAGTTCCGTGGTAGCATAGTCAAAACTATCCGCGTTGCCGGTAAGAATTTCTCCGTATCCTTTATCCTTGAGAATCGTTTTTACGTCTCCTGCTTTTCCTGCGGTTCCCGAGCCGTTAAGAATTTTGATTTTCAAATCGGATCGCTGAACTGAAGGGGTCGGTGTAGGAGACGGTTGTTCGTGAACGGCCGGGGTCGGAGTAAGGACGGATTGATTTGTTTTTTTGGACAGGAAATTAAGATTGAACGATGGTTTGAGATATGTCAGGGCGATAAAGAATGCAAACGACAGAAGAAATGATCCGATGAAGATGAATATTTCTTTTCTCGGTTTTGGAACCGAGGGTAACGAAATCCCTCCCGACCCCCCCTCAATTTTGTATCCGTTTTTCAACAGAGAAAACGTTTTGTTTTCCTGCTGGAATACGAATGCTCCGAAACATACGTCAAACGAAAGAATGGGAAGTATTTTATCTTTTTCAACGACAAGCATCTTAAGGTAGTCATTGTAAAAAGTTGGAATAATTCTTTTGAGCGGATTGGTCCATACCCCTATTGCCTTTGTAAAGGTATCCTGACGGATTCCGTCCGATGCGGAACCGGAGAGAATAACCCTGTTAAGCTTGATGTTTTTTTCCTGATATTCGTCAACTTTTTCTTTAAGAATGGTTTCGATTTTTTGTTTTGATTCAACCGGTTTTCTCCATTTTTCCGGATCGACCAATCCGTTTGAATCATACAGAAATCCGGATAGCAAGTTGTTGTCATAATTGACGTATGCGATAGATTCTTTTTTTTCTTTTCTGAGTGTTTTGTCGAACAGTTTAAAATATGCAAGAGTTTCCGGCACAACGGATTTTATTTTCAGATTAATGAGCGATAAAGACTGTTGATACAGTTGGAGCAGGGTTTTTTCCAAAGAAAAAAGCATCACGGTTTTTTGCGTTCCCGACTCCTGCGTTATATAGTCGCTGAGAGATTGACTGTTGCCGAGCGGAAGTGAAGAACGGGATTTGTCTTTGATAAAAGAGTTGACCGCAGACGGGGCGATGTCGGCGGGTACTTCCGTTCTCATGAATAAAAATGCATCCTGCGGCAGGATAAGGCATACCTCTTTCTCGGTCAGAGGAACGTTTGAAGCAAGATTCATCGCCTCTTTAACCGCAGATGCAAGTACGTCGCTGTTAACGGGTTTTCCTTTGTCCAAAAGCTGGGTTTCATGAGTTTTCTCAAAAAAAAGAGCCTCATATTGACCGAGCATTGATTTTTTCAGACAAAGCAGTTTAATCGAGTTTGTACCAATAAATAGATACAGCATATGCTTATTATAGATGAAATTGTAGACAAATGACAAGGGTAATCACTTATTCAAAGAGGAAAGAATATAAAAATGGTAGACTATGAATGAAACGAATGAAAGAGTAGACATGGTAATAAATAAAGTTCCGAAACCATAGTGTGCTACCACAAATCCTCCCAGAATACTTGCAATTCCGGTGCTTGGTGTGACGATAATTTCCCACATACCCCATTCTTTAATATGTTGTTTATAGTCCAGATTTTCCGAGACAAGCGAGTTAAAAGCAGGAGACCCAATCGCTTCGGCAACACCGAGCGATGCCTGGGCACATATCATGACGGGAATTGTTGGAAAAAAAGCGATGATGAGCCAAGCCAATGATCTTATAATAAAATTTATTTGGAGTAATGTCCGGCTTAAAGAAATGTTATCTTTTAACCGGACAACATATAGGCTTACAAGCGTACTTGTAAGATATTGAATCCCGACGAGTATGCCGGCCAGTTCGGCACCGCCGCCTATCTTAAGAACGAAAAGAGCAAATACCGGAATCAGCAGACCTGCCGCAAATACGAATATGCCGTTGCAAATGAGAAGTAGTTTAATGGTTTTGTTCATTATTATCTTTTAGAGTCCATTGTATCATAAAGAAAACCGCAAAAATTCGTTACAATATGTTTTCAGAATAGAGCTATTAATACGCTCCTCAATGCGATACAATTAGAGAATGGATAATCCGGTGGAAGAGGTCAAAAAAAGAATTGACATCGTGGAATTCATAGGGTCCTTTATCACCCTGAAAAAAGCAGGACGGAATTTTAAAGCTGTCTGCCCGTTTCATCAGGAAAAAACTCCGTCATTCGTCATATCTCCCGACCGTCAAATCTGGCACTGTTTCGGCGCATGTCAGGAAGGTGGAGACATAATACGGTTCCTCATGAAATGGGACAATATTACGTTTTTCGAAGCATTGAAAGAACTCGCGGAAAAAGCAGGAGTGCAGTTGAAATCCGTACGTTACGAGGATTCGGTATGGAAGAAAAAAGAGCGCTATATAAGTATGAATACGTATGCCGGCGAGTTTTTCCAATATATTCTGCAGAAAACGAAATTCGGGAACAAGGCTCTTTCGTATCTGGAAAACAGGGAAATTAGCGAAAAGACACAACAGGCATTCCAGCTCGGATATGCACCGCAATCCTGGGATTCTCTCACGAAGTTTCTGTCACGGAAAAAATTCTCGGAACAGGAAATGCATGATAACGGATTGCTTGTCCGGAATGAGCGGGGACGTTTATATGATAGATTCAGAGGGAGGCTTATGTTTCCGATAAAGGATACGCGCGGGAATATCGTGGCGTTTTCGGGACGCATTCTCGAAGGAGAAGATATGGCAAAATACGTCAATACGCCCGAAACCCCGATTTATCATAAACGGGAAACCCTTTTTGGAATACATCTTGCAAAGGATGCCATTAAAAAAGCCCAGAATGCATATATAGTAGAAGGGGAGTTTGATATGATTTCACCTTATCAGCACGGGTTTTCAAATTTTGTCGCGATTAAGGGTTCCGCACTGACAAGGGAACAGCTTATGCTGTTAAAAAGATATACGAATAAAATCACCCTTGCGCTTGATGCGGATGCCGCGGGCGAAGAAGCGATCAAACGCGGGATAGAAGAAGCGGAGCGAATGGAGTTTGATATAGGAGTGGTTATCTTCGATGACGCAAAAGATCCTGATGAAGCGGTTCGGAAGAACGCGGAGGCGTTCAAAAAAGCGGTGAGCAAACCATTGCCGATATATGACTATTTATTGGAAAACGCTCAAAAAAAATACCCGGATGACGACCCTTTCAGTAAAAGAAAGATCGGAGAGGAAATTCTGCCGTTTGTTGAAAGGATACGTAACTCGATAGTTCAGTCTCACTATATTAAAAAGCTTGCCAGAGTGCTTGACGTAAGCGAATCAAGCATAGAATCCATGATACGGAAAATCCGGTTTCAAAAAAAACAGAAACAATCCTTCAAAGCGGGAAAAAAAGAACTCAAGCCGATAGAACACACAGTATTGATCCAGAAATATCTTTTGAGCGTGATACTTCAAAACGAAAACCCGCTTTCTACCGCTTCGGAGGTGGGACCGATATTGCGGGATTCGGACTTTTCGCTTCCGTCCCTGCAAAAAATTTACGGATTGTTGCAGGAAATGGCAAACGATACGCAAAGCGGTCAGTTTTCCCTTGCGGGATTTACGCAGCAGTTATCCGAACAACTGCAGCCGGTATTTGACGAAGTATATCTTTTTGCTTCCACCGATCTGGGAATAGACAGGGAAAATATTAAAAAAATGGCCTATGATATTAGAAAATATTCGATTAAACGCAAAATCGGGGAATTGCTTTCCTCCGAGACGGACCAGCAGCAGACAAGCAAAGAAGAATTATCGCTTCTAAATTCTCAATTAAAAGAAGTGGAAAAAAAGTTGATTACGTTATAGAATTGAGAATATTTTAATTATCGACCACAGGACATGACGAAACAAAAAATCCCCAAAACCTTGAAAGAACTTCTAAAACAAGGAGAAGAAGACGGTTTTTTGATCCAGGACGACATTCTTTTTGTCTATCCCGAACCCGAAAAACACATTGATGAAATCGACGAATTCTTCGGTGAAGCGCTTAAGGAAGGCGTAGATATTTTTGAAACGGTTTCTACGCGCGAAGAAAACGACATGAAAAAGTCGGCGGAAGAAATGGAAAAGGAACTGGAACAGCTTGTTGTTCTCAAACACGGTGAGTCTTTGGATCCGATTAAGATGTATTTAAAAGAGATAGGGAAAACTCCGCTTCTTACGTTCGAGGAAGAAATCTCACTCGCAAAACGCTATGAGAAAAATGACCAGAAGGCAAAAGACAAACTGATAAAGGCGAATTTGAGACTTGTCGTATCCATCGCAAAGAAATATCTGGGAAGGAGATTGTCGTTTCTCGACCTGATACAGGAAGGTAACAAGGGTCTCATCCGAGGAGTGGAAAAATATGACTGGAGGAGAGGCTACAAATTTTCAACATATGCGACCTGGTGGATAAGACAGGCAATTACCCGCGCAATCGCCGATCAATCCAGAACTATCCGTATACCCGTACATATGGTGGATCATATCAATAGGTTTTATAAGACACAGCGAAGACTTATCCAAAAACTAGGCAGAGAACCGAGCGTAAAGGAAATTGCGAAGGAAATGCAGATGACGGTTGATGACATTGAAAATCTCATGAAAATTTCCCAACAACCCAAATCATTGTCTACGCCGGTGGGAGACGACAAGGAAGCGACTCTTGAGCAGTTTGTTGCGGATTCAAATCAGCCGACTCTTTATGACAAAGTTTCCCGTGAGCTTTTGAAAGATGCTCTGAACAAAGTCTTGGATACGCTTTCCCCGCGCGAAAAAAAAGTCCTCATGATGAGATTCGGCCTCGAAGACGGGAAGCCGAAAACTCTTGAAGAAGTCGGAAAGGAATTTAAAGTAACGCGAGAGCGCATCAGACAGATCGAGGCAAAAGCAATCAGAAAACTTAAACATCCTACCAGAGCAAGGAAATTGAAAGACTTTCTTGAATAAATCACTTGAATAATCCCTCCGAATACGGTACATTGTGAGAATAATGAAGACGAAAATTTCTCCGACGCAGAGAGCCCTCAATCTTTGGGCAGTCATATTGATAGTTTGGAGCATTTACAGGGCAAATATCCGTATGCCCGACTGGTTTGACGAATTCATCGCAAAACCGCTTGTGTTTGTAGCGCCGGTGTATTGGTATATCAAAAATGTGGACAAAAAGAAATTTCTGGACTCTCTTTATATCAGACCAAAAATGTTTGCATCGGACCTCGTATACGGATTATTGATAGGTCTTGTTTTTTTTGTAACCGCGGTAGTTGCGAATTTCATGAAATTCGGTACATGGTTTCATTTCGGCGCGTCGGTTACAAGTCAGAATATTGCATGGGTCGTCGTTCTTGCGCTGGCCACAGGAATTTCGGAAGAAATCTTATCGCGGGGTTTTGTGTTAAAAAAGTTATATGAAGAATCAAAAAATATTTATACGGCGTCTTTTTTTGCGAGTATTCTGTTTTTCTTTTTGCACGTGCCGATTTTGTTTACAAACGTAAAGCTTGTAGGTAATCTGTTGCTTTTGTTCATGGCGACCGATCTGATACTCAGCCTGGTAAACTGTTTTCTTTTTTTGGAGAGAAAAAGCCTGGTGCTTCCCATACTTGTTCACGCCTTTTTCAATGTCGCGCTGATATTTTTTATCTGATAACCGTATGCTGAAAACAGCCGTGGTAACCGGATCTTCAAAAGGAATAGGAGAAGGTATTGCCCGCTATCTTCTGAAAAAGAATTTCCGCGTATATGTTACCT
>JBJKRW010000039.1:0-10357 GCA_046704445.1 Microgenomates group bacterium | reverse complement strand
GTTTTGCAGAATCACGACACCAAACAAAACGGGCTACATAATTCAAACGTAGCAACGGTATGGGCGAGTACGATTAACAGGTTATTTTTCCTTGACGGACTTGCGTATAATCTGATCGTTTTTCCGGATCCTTTTTCCGACGGGATGCTGATGACCGTCGTGCCGAGAATATTATCGGGCGGATCTCCTCTTGATGCATTCGGAATAGAAAAAAAACAGTATGTGATATCCGAAGAGGAATTCAACACACGGATGCACCCTTCACGCGAAAGACAAAACCGGATAATTGAGTCGCTTGTTTCTCGGTATCCCGCTTTACAGCCGAAATAATAGGTAAGATTCTGTAATGCGATCAAGTGACAATTCCTGCAGTTTCCACAACTCCGCCGCAGTACTTGGTAATTTCATTTATGGTGTCTCTCAATGTTTCTTCGACCATTGCTCTTGAGATGTCGAAAATTCCGTCGATATTGATGAATAAATTTTTTGTCTGTTCTGTTACTGCGGTTTGTTGGGAGTCCCGGTAATTGAAGTCGATATTGTAACCGCCGTTTTGATCAAAATATGCGAGTTCTTTTTCCTCATATGTGGTTGGTTTTTGTTCACCAAGAAGCAAGATCTGCTCTCCGGGATTGGGAAATCGAAGAACAGTGGGTAATTTGATTTTGTCGAGATCAAATGCGCCGGTCGATACTCTGTGCTTCATCACTACGAGATTATATGCATCGACGCATGAATTGACGGTATACAAAGGTTTTTTCAATGCGATCCGTCTAAGAAGCGCTTCGGGTGAGGGTCTTCTTGAATGCCAGTCAATGCCCATTTGTTTGTAGAGTTTCCTGTAAGTTTTGATCTCGGGATAAGAGCCGATAAGTTCGTTGGTAAGGTCGGATTGCGAATTGACGAATGCATCGATTTTCTTTTTTAGCGTATCAGGCGTTTGCGTAATATGGACATTTTTGATAATTGCGACACCGACCACTATACTCGGATATATTGTCTTTACTTTTGGATCAACGGAAAATATTCGGCCGTCCGTCAGATCCGGATAGAGATGATTTTTGAGCGAGTCCGCCGGTTTGATCTTCGGATGCCTGAGCGAAGCATCAAGCCTTTTTCTGGTTTCATCAATGCCAAGACTCTGAAGAAGATCAACGAGTTTTGGACCGTAAGGTTTTCCTGTGAGGGATAGATAAAGAGATTGAAAGGCCTGTTTTGCAGGGACATGGCCTTCCTTGACATATATACCGATAAGCTCGGGAATATCTTCGGGAACGGTTTTTTCCTGAATGCGTGTCGTTAACCAGATTATAAAATCCGTCTGTGCAGTTGAGAGCGAGCTATCCGATGTCTCTGGTTTATCATGACCGTTTTCGGCATACTGTTCGATATAGATATGCGCGTATGCGGTTCTTTCCTTCAGCACGGCTAATTCATATGAATTGAGTTCCGTTCCCTTTTGCCGTTCAAACACCTCTTTTGGATTCTGATTGTTGCGTAATATATTGACCAGGGTTCTGAATCTCGGCATGAAAACTCTTTTTTCCGGCAGTGTATTGACTGTTGAAAGCTCTATAATTCGTGCAAAATCGGAGACAACCTCGCCCTGTTTTCCTTCGGGAATCTCCCGTTTTTTCCTTATGAAGTATGCATCCAGACATTTGTCGTAATCGTCAAAAAGGTTTGGTATGGTATCCCCGAACGGGTTGAAATCAAGATGGGTGCCGATGTTGGTCCGGACAAGAAGAAATCTGAATACGTCAGGCGGAAGTATTCTGGAAACTTCTTTGGCGGACGTACCGATGCCTTTTGATGAAGACATTTTTCTGCCCCCGATCGTAAACCATTCGTAAGGAATCGCATAGGGCGGTTCGGTATGAAGAATCTCTTTGCAGATCGCCGATGCCATATCATAGGAGCCTCCGGATGACATATGATCTTTTCCTGATCCTTCAATTGTTACTCCTATTATTTTCCAATGCGCAGGCCAGTCAAGTTTCCAGGGGAGTTTACCGTGTGCATTGATCGGTTCTGTTTTCCCGGAAAAATCGCATCCGTGCGTCCAGGAAACGACGTCCGGTTCGCACCGATAACTGACATAAGTACCGTCCCAGTCGTATACGACGGTTGTTCCTATTTTTCCGCACTGTTCACACACAGGATTATAGGGAAACCATTTTTTGGGACGTTCGGCTTTTGCAACCTTTTTATAAATTTCCTTAACTTTGTCGGTTTGATCAAGGACGGTTCTTATCACGTCATTCATCTTACCGCTTTCATACAGTTCGGAAGACCAGATAATTTCGGGATGACAGTTGAGCGAGTTAAATACTTCGATAAATTCTCGTGCGTAATATTGCGCGAAGTTTTTAAATCCCGGTTCTGGCGGCGGAATGCGGTTAAGCGGCATTCCCATATACGGCTCGTATTTTTTTTTGTTCAAATAAGAGGGCAGAGCGTCCATCTGATCCATATCATTAAATACGTACGAAAATCTGGCGGTTATTCCGAAATCCTTTAATGCCTTAAATATTAAATCGTGTACAATTACTCCGCGAAGCGAACCGACATGAATGCGTCCGGAAGGCGTTTTCATGTCATCAATCCATTCCAGTTTCAGTTTTCTGTCTATTAATTTTTTTGCTTCTCTGTCTACCCAGATCATACTGTTATGTCATCGATAATTTGCAAGTCTATGTGTATGGCAATATTGTATCACGAATATGCGTGTCTCAGAGCGAAAGAATTGTTCCCGACTCTGTCGGACTAAGTTCAATCAGTTCCAGTGGTTCTGAGCAGATGACGGAAAGATTTGAATCTTTGTGTCGATGTAACCGGTAATATTGGGGATGCTTAGTAAAGTAATTCAGTGCATACAGATGTTTGCCGTCGCTTAAACCGATGTTAAGTGCCTGAACTGTCCGCGAATTTTTTTTAAGAAGCAGGCCGGTTTTTTCCAGTGCGTCAACCGGATTTTTTTTCAATAACAGAGTTTTAAGATAATTCCAGATTTTTTCGGCACCGATTTTCCCCGGAAGAGACAGACGGACCCCCATAAGAAATCCGTTGAATACGAACGAATACGGATTTTCAATATACGGTTGATTGAATTCAATATTGTGTTTATGCTGGGGAAACGAAGCGCTGCGTGCGTGTACCATAAGAAGCTTTGTTGAGTGAATACGGTCAAATGCTGCGGTGTCCTGCCAAACGGGTTTGAGCGACCGGTATCGGTTCCATCCTTTGTCGTCAAGCCAGGAAACCCCCCACCCGTCTCCCTGCCAGTCACCGTCAAATGCCTTGCTTTTTTTTGCCATGTCCGCAAAATCCCTGAGAAAAGGAACAGGATCGATTGTTTTTTTTGATTTAACTAACAGAAATCTGCACACGGCTGTTTCAAAAACGATTAAAGATTTGCGGCTATTTTTTGTAATGTGCCAACGACCGTGTCAATATGTTTCCGTTCAATGATATAAGGAGGGAGAAAGCGCACTACGTCATCGCCTGCGGGTATTGCAAGAATCTTGTTTTGCTGCAACAATCTGAGTACTGTGTTCCGGTTGTTGTTTCGTACGGTAATTCCCAGCATCAGGCCTTTTCCTTTGACTTCGCCAAAAAGATCCGAAGCGATATGTTCAAGGCTGTGCGTGAAATAGTTTCCCATGTCCTGAATGTGCTGCAGTCTTCTTGAATCAAGCAGCTCCAGAGTAGCGAGAATACCGGCGCAGGTTAGGGGATTGCCTCCGAATGTTGAGGTATGAATATTTCTGGGTATTTTTGAGGAAACCCGTTGATTGACCAGAGTTGCGCCAACCGGCATTCCTCCCGCCAGTCCTTTTCCGAGACACAGGATGTCGGGTTCAACACCGTCCCATTGGGAAGCAAGAAATTTACCGGTTCTTCCGGTTCCGGATTGTATTTCGTCAAATACGAGCAGTATATTTTTTTGTTCGCACAGTTTTTTAATTTGACGCAGATATCCTTTTTTTGGGCTTGTAAGTCCGCCTTCACCCTGAACCGGTTCGATCACGAATGCGAGCGTCTGTTTATCAGCCGCAGTGTTAAATGCTTCTACGTCGTTATAGGGAATAAACCCAACTTCAAGTCCGAACGGTTCAAAGGGTTTGCGGTATTTTTCTCCGGATGTGAGCGACAACGCACCCAGGGTTTTTCCGTGATAGCTGTGTTCTGCCGCGAGGATTTTTCCGCGGGAATGAGATCCGTCGGTGAATTTTGCCGCAAGCATAGTGAATTTTAAGGCCGCCTCAATTGCCTCTGCGCCGGAATTTGAAAAATAGAGCTGGGAAAACGCACCCGTTTTTTTGATAATTGCCTGTGCGGCAAGGGAACGGATGTCGTTATTGAAACTTCCGTGAAGGCTGGTAAGTCGCTTGAGTTGTTGGGTGAGCGCGTTTGTGATTGCCGGATGGCTGTGTCCGAATATGGATACGCCGTAATTACTCATCAGGTCAAGATATGCGGTTCCTTCGGCGTCATATAGATACATCCCCGAACCTTTTATCAAAGTGATTCCCCGGTTCGGGTAGGTGTTGACGATAAATTTCTGCTGCAAAAACTGAAAGTCTTTCATACTTGTTTTGAAATGACGGTTCCTTTTCCGGCCAGGGCCGAAACAATGGGATTTTTAATACGTCCGTCACCCCAGAACACCGTTTTCATGCCAAGTTCGATTGCTTTTTGCGCCGCAAGCAGTTTTTTTTTCATCCGGCCTTTTGCATAGGGAAGGCAGTCAGACAACATATCTGCTTCGATCTTACTGATGAGTGACGACTGGTCGTTGATATCTTTCATAAGGCCGGGAGCTTCAAAAAGATAGACGAGCTTGTCCGCTTTGAGCGATGCTGCAGTCACGGCAGCTCCCCAGTCATTATCCGTATTGACGATTTCATTTTCGTAACTTATGGCAGGGGCGGAAATGACGGGAATATATCCGGCATCCAGGAGAAGTTTCATAAGAGACAAATTAATCGATTCGACCCGGCCGGTTCTGTTGTTTCTTAGGAGTTTGGTTTTATTTCCTTCCTTTGACAGAAGCTCCTTTTTCGGTTTTGCAAGCCAGAGTTTGCCGTCTACTCCGGAAAGACCGACGGCGGGAAGTCCGTGTTTCAACAGGTTTGCAACAATCTGTTTGTTTGAGAGACCGCTATATACCATCAGAAATATTTCCAGCGCCTGTTGATCCGTATACACGCTGGTAATTCCCGAAGGAGACGTAACCGTTTTGGTGGGGGAACCGAGCCTTTTTGCGATTTGGTCCCGCTTTACGCTTGCGCCGTGAACAATGACGATTTTTTCCCGTTGTGTCAGCTTGGCTAAATCTTCGGCAATTGCGTCCCAGTCAATTGTTGCGCCGCCACCGACCTTGACAAGAATCATATCTTATATCGGGTGCAGACCGGTAAATTCTAATCCCATTGTTTCCGGAAATCCCGACATAAGGTTCATTGCCTGTACGGCCTGGCCGGCAGTTCCTTTCACCAGATTGTCGATCGCGGCGACGATGACAAGTCTGTTTGTTTCGTTGTCCATCTCAAATCCGATGTCGCAGAAATTCGTTCCCTGCAGTATTTTGGGTTCGGGAAGGCGGTAGTTCCCCTGACGCTCTTTTATAATGCGGATAAACGGTTCCCGGCCATACTCGGCACGGTATGCTTTCCATACGTCTTTTTCGGTTATATGCGCTTTGGGTACGGTATGGATTGTCACAAGAAGTCCCCGGACAATATCGAGCGCGGTTGCGGTGATTGCGACCTTGAGCGGAGACTGAAATATGGAAAGTTCCTGCAAAATTTCCGCGGTATGGCGGTGGCCGGTCGGTTTATATGTCCGTACGACTCCCGCGCGTTCCGGATGGTGAGAGGAAAATGAAGGCTTCAATCCCGCTTGCGAACTGCTCATTTTCGCGTCTATGATGATTTGTTGTTCAATCAATTTGTGTTTGATCAACGGATACAGGGAGAGAATGGAAACCGTTGCTTCGCATCCGGCGCACGAAACAAAGGATGCTTTTTTTATCTGGTCGCGATGAAGCTCCGAAATTCCGTATATGAATGAGGAAAGAAGTTCGGGATGTGCATGTTCCATCCGATACCAGTGTGAAAAAGCCGTTTTGTCGTGGATTCGGAAGTCCGCTCCGAGATCGATGATGCGCGTGGCGTATGATTTCAATTTGGGCATTAACTTCATGGATTCGCAGTTCGGAAGCGCCACAAACAGAACATCGCATTTTTCCAGCTCCGAAGGATCGCTGAAGATGAGGTCGCCTATATTTCCTTTTTCGGATTTTCCGGTTAAAGATTTTCTGAGATTCGGATGAACCAGAGTTACCGGTTGATGGGCAAATGCCCTGGAGGTAACCTGTTTGATGCGCACCTTCGGATGACCATACAAAATTCTGAGGATTTCTCCCCCCCCATATCCTGATGCGCCGTAAATTGAAACAGATATCATATGTACATTTATTAACCGATATTGCTGATAATCCGGAATATGACCGTCATTTTTTATGGATCGAGGTATTCGTTTTACCGCGTTATTTTTTCTTCGTATGAGCAATTGTAACACAATAATCAACAATTGCGCCGGAAATACTTACTTGGGTCGGTTTTTCCGAGTTCTTAAATTCGGTGGTGTGATTAATCTCATTGATCTGGAGTCCGTTTTCGGCTTCGAACACGTCCATCGAAAGAATTCCGCCTCCCACGGCGTCAGATGCACGTTTACACAATGACTGAAGATCCTTTGTTACGGGACAGTTTGTGGCAACCCCGCCGCGTGCCGTATTGGTTATCCAGTGGGGGGAGTCTCTGTAGATGGCGCATATTGTTTTTCCGTCAATCACAAAGGTTCGTATGTCCCTTCCTGGTTTTTTGACATATTGTTGTATATAGTAAGCTTTTTGCTGAGGAGATCCGAGCACCTCCTTGTGTTCGATGATAGCTTCAAGCGAATCGTTGTCGTTTACTTTTGCCAGCAATCTTCCCCATGAACCGAGGGTGGGTTTGATTACGACGGGAAAACCGCCCAATCGTTCAATTGCAAGGCGTGCTTGATCCACCCCGAACACAAGTGCGAATCTTGGAGTAGGTACGCGCTTTTTTTCAAGGACAAGCGAAGTAAGAAACTTATCTTCGCAGATTGAGGCGACGGAACTGGAATTAACCACAGGAAGACCCAAAGACTCAAAAAAACGCACACTGTGCATTCCTTTTACAGTGGACACGCAACGCTCCAGGGCAACGTCAAAGTCCGGTTTATAGAAAGATCTGGAAAATATCTCTTCGCGTACGTCAATAAGCTTGATGCGAAGGTTTCTTTTTTTTGCTGCTTCAATAATGAGTTTTTCGTCTCCCCGAATCGTCGAATGCAGTAAAGCGATGGTTATCATACCTCGTTATTGTCCCCAATCTTCTTCGACCGCAGGAGCCTGCTCGAGGGTGGCGAAGTTCGGCCGAAGTTTTGCAACAACAAGTCTGGACTGGCACTCTTTGCAAACTAAGATTTCGGATTCTTCGGTGCCGGTTTGTAAGGGTATTTGTGCGTCGCAGATCGGGCACACTCCTTTTATTTCTTTCATAATAAATATAAATTGGTAACTGTATCTTTCCGCACTTTTTCGAATTTTATAGTGCAATTATCCGATTACTATAATACAGGCGTTCCTTGAAATCAAATATTTACGTGTTATTAACAAAAACGTCAAAGATTGTTAAATATTTAACATATAAGATTATTATCCGTAACGTTTTGTCAGTTGTTCAATTTTATTTGCGCCCGAAACACGCGAATCGGTGATAAAGCGCCTGGTTTGTCCAATATATTCGGGTCGTATATGGGGTTCGTAAAGGGATATTCCCTTGGAATGTCTTGCCGCTTCTTTCAAATGAATTCCGGCTTTTGCACAAAAGGCGTTATAGGAAGAAATTTGAGTGTGCGGAACGGGAAGACGGAGCATCGCGGCAATAGCTTGTTCTACCGGTGTAAGAAGCCGCATATTCAATTGCTCGGTCAGGCGTCGATAATAGAGTGTGAGCGCGTAGAGGAAATTTCCCATCGGGGTAATTCCCGTACGTTCACCGTATCCGAGCGCAGTAGTATCGACCCAGTTTGCGCCTGCGATGACCGCTTCAACCGCGTTGTTTACCGCGCAGGAGCCGTCGTTATGAAAATGCACCTCTATTTCCGATCTCCGTACCTTGTTTTTTACGGCGCGTATGCGGGTTTCGATATCCCAACGGGTTGCGATGCCGACGGTATCGGCAAGTCCAATCCTCTCTGCACCCAATGCATCGGCAAACGAGTATACGCGTAATGAGTCGTCAAAATGTCCGTTCCATGCATGTTCAACGCTGACGCGTACTTCCAATCCGTTATTCTGCGCTTTTCTTACGACCTGTCTAAGAATTTCCAGATAATCAGACAAATTGTTGTATCCCATTGCGTGAATTCTTTCAGGATCGACCGTTGTAAGTATATTGATGCCGTCTACGCGGAAATTGATTGCGGATAATACGTCGTCAATACGGTTACGGATATGACTTAGCAATCGGGGACGGTTTTTTTCACGAACCAGACTGCGTATATATGAAGATATCCCCGGAATAATTGTGTTGGGAAGTTCCGCGTACTGAACGTTTAAGCCGTACATGAACTGGAGTATTTTTTTCGCCTGATGAACCGAGATCTCGAAAGATCTGAATCCCGCAAATCCGTTCCGGTCAAAAAAAGGTTGTCCCGCATACTGTTCGCCTTCGCGAAGATCACAAGATATGATTCCCCTGAAATTTTTTACGAGTTTATGTATGGCCTGGGATTTATTCATACAGGACATACTAATATCGCTTCAGACGTTTGTCAATTTTATTATAATTATTTACATTTTAGATACTATATGTTAAAATATTAACAAATTAAAAAATTACATTTTATTCATGATAACAATACCGGAAATTGTTGGGCAGATTGTTGCGACTTCCCCTTTTCTTGAAGAAGCGTTGGCGAGGAGGATTGTCAATCATTCATCCCTTGCGCGAAGCATAAGACCCGAAATTGAAAAAAGACTGATGAAGAATGTACAAACCGGCGCCATTGTCATGGCGATCCGACGGCTTTCGCGGTCGCTAAAACCTTCGGATTCACTTAGCAATATACTTCATTCAAATCCGGACATTATTGTCAGATCGAACCTAATAGAATACGTGGTGGACAACGGCAGTTTTTCGGTAGGCAAATACAAACGGCTTCTTAAACTTGTAGAGCGTGAACATACGAATTTTATGACTATCACCGAAGGAATATTCGAGACGATAATTATTGCAAGCAAAATTTTTTATAAGGATATATTGTTAATTCTTGACGCCGGAAATAAGGTAAAGGAATTGAGCGATCTTTCGTCGGTAACCATAAGACTGCCGCAGACAAATGTCTATACGCCGGGTCTGTATTATCTTTTTCTGAAATCACTTGCATGGGAAAATATCAATGTGATTGAAGTTGTTTCGACGTATTCCGAGTTTACTATTATCCTTCAAAATAAGGAAGTTGATCGTGCGTTTTCGGTGTTAAAAAAACTGTTTTCGGAAAATATTACTTGATTTCGAGAATTTTGTAGACAAGAAGTCCTGCCGGAACCTGAACCTTTACTTCATCGCCGATTTTTTTTCCGACAAGCGCGGTGCCGATAGGTGACGTATGGGAAAGTTTATTGTTCATGGGGTCGGCTTCATATTCTCCGACAATATCAAAGGTTTCCTTTTTTCCGTTAAATTCAACGATTACTTTTACTCCAAGATCAACCTGTTGTTTATTGCTTTGATTTTCCACGATCTCTACTCTTGAAAGGAGTTGTTCAATCTCCTGGATTCTTCCTTCAACAAATGCGAGCTCTTCTTTGGCGGCCGAATACTCGCTGTTTTCCGATAGGTCGCCCATGGCTCTTGCTTTTTGAAGGCGATCCACGGCATACGGCCGTTTTTTATTAACCAGTTCATCGTACTCACGGTTCAAACTGTCAAATCCTTCTTTGGTAAGCTGTACTTTTTTCATAAAAAAATGTCCCTCGTTTCAACTGTTTTTTACGGGGGATGATGGTAAAATATTACAATAATACGGAAGAAAAGTCAAATTTCATACGGAACATGCTCTCATCGTCTAGTGGCCTAGGACAACAGGTTCTCATCCTGTAAACCGTGGGTTCGAATCCCACTGAGAGCACAGGGTTCTACAGACGCAATAAACTAAGATAAAGTGATGAATAAATGCTTCCTAATTTTTCCGAATCGGGAACACGAATTTATACTCCAAGCGCTTTGTTCACGACCGAGGACATCTGTCCCCA
>JBJKRW010000038.1:0-26904 GCA_046704445.1 Microgenomates group bacterium | reverse complement strand
CCAGCACAAGGACACCCAGAGCAGCAAGAAAAAAATAACGGATTTTTCCCCTGAAAAAAAAGGCGCTGAGGACTATGGGCAGCATAAATACAAGGTACGCCGCCAGATCGTAATGACCGGAGAATGTCGATGAGATCCTCGCTTCGGGAGTAAGAAAAAGCAGGTACCCTTTTGCGTATTCGGGATTCATGGTCTGTACCGCGGGAAAGCCGATAAATTTTTGTCCGATACCATAGAGCACGACGATCAGAAAAGCCGTAAGGAGAAGTGAAAGATAGGTGAAAAAATCCTTTTTGCTTTTAATGACAGAAATACCGATAAAAAACACACACATATATTCAACTCTCCGCAGTGCGTTCAGGAACGCGAGATGTGAAATAACCACGGTTTTTCCTATGTAGAGCGCGTAGAGAGCAGAAACGAATACCGCAAGCCAATACAGTGCGAACAAAACCAAAAATTTACGGTTCAGTTCCGCCTTTTTTCTTACAATCTGGATAAAAAAAGCCAGTACGTAAAATACCATATAGACATCTTCAAGCCTTATGGCGATGTAGGTATAATTAATCATATGGAGCGGGAGTTTCGGGTACAGGGGAATAAGAAAGACAAAAATTCCGGTAAGTATTTTGATAAGGTTGTCGTCAAGCCATTTTAACCAGTTTGTACGCTTCTTCATACGTGTTGATCAAATAGCTGTTGCGGGTCAACTTGCCTATCACAACCGCTATCAGAGATTTTAATTGTAGCATAGATTTGAGAATAAATATAGTCGAGGACTGGTTGAAATATTTTCGGTAAAAATAGACGAATCCGCGGAACGTCTGCAATACCGGATAGGTCCGTTTTCCACTGGAAGCGCTTCCCAGATGTATGAATCTGGCATCGGGAAAAAAATATGTCAGCAAACCTTTTTGTCTCGCCCGGTATAGAAGGTCTATCTCATCCATATACATAAATATGCGTTCATCGAACATGCCGGCCTTTTCAAAATTTTCCCGTGTAGTGAAAATACAGGCTCCGGAAACCCAGTCGCAACGTGTGGTGCGATCGGGAGAATTTCGGGTCAAACCCCAGGAATCGCCTTTGAGGAAAATAAAACAGAAAATGACGGACAAGGTATAGAAAGGACCGCATGAGGGTTGAGGCGACATGTCGCTATTAAGAAGTTTCCCCCCGAGGAACTGCATTTCAGGCTCGTGCAGTACGAAGAATGAATAAAGTTTTTCTATCGCGCGATCCAACGCTACGGTATCGGAGTTAAGAAAAAGGATGTATCTGCCCGACGCGGCTTTGAATCCGAGATTATTTGCTTTTCCGAATCCTGTATTTGATTTATTTGCGATCAGAAGCACTTCGGAATATGTGCGAAGCATGTCCGGTGATCCGTCTTTCGATGCGTTGTCGACCGCGACAATTTCATAACTCAATGAAGTCGAGTGGAGAGAATTGATCACTGACTCTACACAGCGCTTCGTGATATTCTTTGTATTATAGGAAACGATAATAATCGAAAGTGTAACTTTTTTACCGTGTTTGGATGCCATATATTGTATAATTATACAAAAGTTAACGCAGCTCAGTGTTGAGATCTTCCTGCGGTAAGCAGGGTACGCACGCAGTCTGCAGTCAGGCACGATCAGCTAGGGTAGCTCAGAGGCAGAGCAGTCGTTTCATAAGCGACGGGTCGTGGGTTCGATTCCCACCTCTAGCACATTGATTTTGATACAGAAAAGAAAACCGTTGATGTGGTGAAAAAGCGTCAGAACAAGCCAGCCGATTTTTGGCGTTGACCCGCAACAATTATTGTATACTGTACACATATGGATTCACTAACCAGAGAACAGCTTGACTCGCAAATAAGAAATGATATTTCCCTCCAAGACTATTCGAAAAAACCCGAGATTGATGGGGTGAAGTCCGTTGAATTAAAATGCTTTTCAGGGGAAGACGGTACCTTTGAGGAATTGTTCAGGTTTGACAACCGCGGATTCACGGATTTGTTTCCGGAATTTCAAATTCGTCAGGTGAACAGGTCCAAACTCACCGGAGGTTCAATAAAGGCATGGCATATTCATCTCAAACAGGAAGACGTCTGGTATGTGCCGCCCGAAGATCATATGATGCTCGGACTTTGGGATGTGCGCGAAAACTCGTCAAGCAAAAACAGAAAAATGAGAGTCATAATGGGAAACGGAAAATCCAGATTGGTATACGTACCGCGCGGTGTAGCCCACGGGGTGGTAAACTGGTCGAAACGATCGGGGACAATCCTGTATTTTGTTAACAATCAATTTAACGAACACGATCTTGACGAATTAAGGTTGCCCTGGGACAAGGCAGGCAAAGAATTCTGGAACAGAAGAAAAGAATAGCTGAAACGTCATGCAGAACGTTCATTTCGTCTTGCACAAAAAATTCTTCTTGCGTATTATGTAGATAATGGAGCAAAAAAAATCTTCCGTCATCTTCAAAATTACAGGGATCGGTTTTGTTATATTTCTGGCATTAGCGGTTGTGGTGATAGCCTATGTGATTAAATCCATACCCGGATCGCGACTTGCCCAATCATTGATTCCTTCCTCAAATTCAGATTCTTTGTCTTCGGCCTTCGGGAAATTTAAACAATTCACGTCTGAGGGTGATTTCAAAACATATCTTGCAGAATCGTCTTCTGAGCAGAATTTCGGCACTCCTGCAATGTCCGGAGTGAAAAACAGCATGGCGCTTCCGAATGCGCAGCCACTGGATTTAGGACAGACATCTCAGGCACAGCCTGAACGGGTTTCGGCCACAAACGTCCAGGTGCTTGGCATAGACGAACCCGATATTGTTAAGACGAACGGAAGCGATTTGTTTTATTCATCCAGAAACTCAATTGTGCGTCCTGTGCCGCTTCTTCAGCCGGATACGGGAACCTCCTTACAATTTCCAGGTTCGCCCGGACAGGGAATGCTTCCTTATCCCGCACCAGATCCTTATCGCGTCTTGTCCGTTCATATTTTTCCTCCCGATTCGATGGCGTTTAATGCGCCTATAAATACAAACGGCGATCTTTTACTGTATAAGAATTTTCTTGTGGTGTTTTCGCAAAATTCCCAACCGAACGGAATAACGGGTTATGATATTTCAAAAACCGATAATCCCCGGGAGGTATGGAATATACGATATAAAGATAATACTTCTTACATACAGGCGCGGTTGTTCGGTCAGAAGCTTTATCTAATAACCAGAACAACGCTGAACAATGAAAATCCGTGTCCGATAATTCCGTACAGCGATTTAAAACAACCGGTTTCAGTCCGGTGTACGGATATCTATCATCCTTCGGTTCCGGTCGGTACGGACAGTATCTTTACGGTTTCGCGTATTGATCCGGGAACGGGAAGCTTAGAAAAAACAGTTGCTTTTACGGGTTCCTCGGCACAACAATCGGTAATCTACATGTCACAGGACAATTTGTATGTTGCATATCCTTATCAGGCGGATTACCTCAAAACGATTCTATTATTTACGGAAGAAAATCCCGGAATATTTCCGGAATCCATCGTTGCCAGACTTAAAAATCTGGAGACATATGATATCAGCAAACAGGCAAAGATGGTTGAGCTCCAGGTTGTTCTGAGCGGATACTTGGCGGCAATGGACTATGACGCGCGGGTTACGTTTCAGAACAGGCTTGCGAATAAAGAATCAAATTTCCTTTCCGAGCATGCAAGAGATCTTGAAAAAACAGGCATTGTAAAAATTCCCATTCCCGATTTGAACGTTGCGGCAACCGGAAATGTGCCGGGGAAACCTCTCAACCAATTTTCAGTGGACGAGTTCGGAGGCAATCTGCGTATTGCTACCACAATTTCCCGAAACGTAGGATCCTGGTTCGGATATCTTGGGGGAAGTGAAGCGCCTCAATCATTCAGTGACGTATATGTGTTGAATCAAAACCTGGATATAACCGGAAGCGTGAAAGATTTGGGAAAAGGCGAAGAGATTTATTCGGTGCGATTTATTCATGACAGGGGGTATGTGGTGACTTTCAGACAAACTGATCCTTTCTATGTGATTGATCTTTCCTCTACTACGCATCCCTATATGGCAGGGGAACTCAAAATTCCGGGTTATTCGGCTTATTTGCATCCGTTGTCCGAGCGTCTTATTTTAGGAGTGGGAAGAGAGAATCAGCAAGTCAAGGTATCTCTGTTCGACGTGACTTCGGCCGGCGAACCTAAAGAGATCGACAAATTTCTGCTCGACGAATATTGGTCCGATATACTCAATACTCATCACGCATTTCTGGCCGACGAACAAAGGCAGATTTTCTTCATTCCCGGATCAAAAGCCGCGTACCTATTTTCTTACAAGGGAAACAAACTTAACCTCGTAAAGGCATTCCAGGCTGCACAGGTTTCACGGGCAGTATATGTAAATAATTATCTGTATATACTTTCGGATTCCGGAATAACGGCAATTGACGAGAATTCGTGGAACAGGGTTAAAGAACTGAGTTTTTGATGCCGGCCGTCGTTCATTATCGTTCCCAGTCTTTAACGTAGTAGGTCTTGCCTATCAGGTTCTTCGGCATATATTCCTGATGAACTTTTTTCCCACTTTGTTTTTCCACGAGCCACGGATAGCGTATGTGTCCTTTGCCGTATCCCAAAGACTTCATCACCTTATTTTCCGGGTTGCGTAGATGAAGGGGTATGGGGTCGAGATTCTTTTGTTCGATATCGGACAAGGCTTGCCATATTCCCGTCGAAGATGCGATTGATTTTTTTGCGGTTGAAAGATAGGTTGCGCATTGGGCGAGTATGAGACCCGCTTCCGGCCAGCCGATCATATGTACTGCCTGCATGCAGCTTGTGGCCAATACGAGCGCGGTCGGTTGCGCATTGCCGATGTCCTCGGACGCAAAAATCAGCATGCGTCGTGCAATAAACACGGGGTCTTCGCCCGCTTTGATCATTCGGGCCAAATAGTGTAGAGCCGCATCAGGATTTCCGCCGCGCATGCTTTTGATAAATGCGGAAATGGTGTCATAATGCCAGTCTCCCTTTTTGTCGTAATAGATTGCTTTTTGCTGAACCGCTTCTTCCGCTACTTTGAGCGTAACTTTTTTGTTGATCGATGCCGCAAGTTCAACAGAATTAATTGCGGTCCTTCCGTCTCCGTTTGCGTGTTTGGCAATATGCTGCAGGGCTTCTTTATTCCATGTGTGTCGGGGATAGTATCGTATCGCCCGGTCGACCAATGTTTGGATTTCCTCATCGTTTAGCGCATACAGTACATACACCTGGCTTCTGGAAACAAGGGGGGCTATGACTTCAAACCCCGGGTTTTCGGTTGTCGCACCGATCAGCGTAATGGTTCCGTCTTCCACAAAGGGAAGAAATGCGTCCTGTTGCGCCTTATTAAATCTGTGGATTTCGTCGATGAAAAGAACCGTTGGTTTTTTAAAAAGACTCTGATCGTTTTTTGCTTTCGCGATTACCTTTCGTACTTCGGCTACGCCCGAGGTAACTGCGGAAAAAGGCACGAAATCCGCATTCACGTAACGGGCAATGAGTCGTGCCAGAGTTGTTTTTCCGCAACCTGGCGGTCCCCAAAACACCATGGAGGTTATCTGTCCGTGTTCCAGCATGCGCCTGATAAATCTTCCTTTGCCGACCAGATGCTCCTGGCCGACAAATTCGTCCAGAGTTTTGGGCCGCATCCTTTCTGCGAGCGGAACAGTTTCTTGCATAGGTTTAGGGAACTTTCGTTCACCTCATAATAGATCAAGTTCGCGGAAAAATCAATACTATTGTATATACTTAACGTATGCGAAATGTTAGATTCGTTTATTGTGACATAGGAGGCACGCTGTTGGATTACAGTCATGTTTTTAAAACGGCCGCTTTAGAAACAGGACTCGGCGAGGATAAAATCAATTCCTGTTTAATGACAAATGTGGTGGCGCTTTCAAAAGGATTTATGAGTCCTGCTGAATTTTGGCAACTCTGCAGAAAAGAATACGGAATTCACGATCACGAGAAATACGATTTTTTATCCAGCTGGATGAGAGATTATAGACCAATCTCCGAAACCCATGTCATGCTTGAACGGATTTCCGGACATTATCCCGTCGGTCTTCTTTCAAACATTTATAAGGGAATGCCGGAGCGTTTGATACCCATGCATTTGATTCCCGATCTCAAGTACGAAAAAACGGTTATATCCTGTGATATAGGAATGAAAAAACCCGAGAGGGAAATTTTTGAATTCGCCCAGGAGCTATCTTGCAGACCCGAACAAATCTGTCTTATAGACGATAAAGAAAATGTATTGGAAACGGCGCGATCAATGGGTTGGCAGACAGTTCTTTTTGACCTGATAAACAGAAAGAAAAGTGTGTCCGGAATAAAGTCATTTCTTGATGTGGAGTGAGCCGATGAGCTCTTTAATGCTTTTTCCGTTTCCTTCAATCCGGCCTTTTTCCATGAGTTGAGCTCCGAGAAACAGCCAGTTTATCGCATTGCTGACGGTTGAAGTTTCGGGATTGATGTTTCGGGGCGCATTATATTTCATCTTTTGATAGAGTTTTTCGTCTTTGAGAAGCCTATACATGTATTCGGCAACCTGTTTTGTATCGTCGACCTCGGCGAGAAACCCGCTTACCCCATGTTTAATCTGAAGAGGAATACCGCCCGCCTTATATGCGATGACGGGTGTTCCTTTCATAAGCGCTTCTGTTACCTTGAATTCAAAACCTTCCTTGTGTGAAAGCTGAAGTGCGATTTTTGCTTCCAGAAGAAGGGCATTTAATAGTTGATCAATATGTGGGAGCTGAATGACCTTTATGTCGGAGGAAATGGTTTGATAGCGGGGGCTTTTGATCAAATCCATGGTAAGGTTCAACAGGGGTATTCCGTCCGGGTCGTCAACGGACGCATTTCCCGTAATGACAAGCTGTGGAACCGGGAGTTTGGAATTTTTTAATTTATCCCGGAGAATTCGGTATGATTCGATGACGTCGGGAATTCCTTTGGAAGGGTCAAACCGTGCAATCTGGATAATAAAGGGTCGTTTCAGGTCAAGCGGATCCTGATGGGACTCAAGAAGTTTTTTATCGAACACTTTCAGGTAGTAGTTGATCTGGCGCGGGGTTAATGGTTTGTTCAGTCCGTCGAGCGCATCTGTTGTCGGCGGCATCATGATTGCTTTTTCCACGGGGACGCTTTTGGGAATAAACGCGGAAACAGGATGCGATATAAATGCGTCCGATCTTGATATATGTTTCCATAAAAAATCCCAGGTGACTGATTGGGGAGTACCGGCTTTGTCGATAAGGCCGGATTCCAGATGGATGTGAGAACGGTAGATAATCTTGCATGCACGGTTGTGTTTCTTGATGTAGGGAATCAATCCTGAAGGTTGAGGATCGTCAATCACGATCACGTCAGATGATCTGAAAACGGACCTCAGTTTTTTGGCGTTTTCAAACATCCATTCGTTATATATTTTTTTGTCCTGTTCGTTAAGTACCGAGCGCGGGTCTGCCACCGCCTGGAGAATATTATGAAACTTGATTTTCGTCACGTCGAACGCCTCCTGTCTTGGTTCGAGAATGTACCAGTGCGCGTCAACGTCCAGAAGCCTGAGAAGTCTGATTAGCGCATGTCTCATGATTGCCACGCCGCCCCCCCGTGGAGTTGCGTTTATGAACGAGATGCGTTTATGTTTCCATCTTGACGCCAAACCGATAAGAAGATCAAATTCGTCGGGGTCAGTAATATTCCGGTAATCGTCGAGCGTGACAAGATCCGCAACTCTCACTTCGTTGTTTCTGGCAAGGTCAATATTGACCACGTTGTCAGCGTCGAACTTCGCGCCGATTTTCTGAGCACTTAATTTATTGACGATTGCCTTTGAGTTTTCTACAAAATAGGGGACGATATCTTCCCAAAGCCATAGCCGGGAAATAATTGAGTGATTGTGTTCTTCCGCAACGATTTCCGACGCGACAAATTTTACGTTGTCTACGACCCCGCGGTGTTCGAACCACCCCAAGATAGTATTTTTAATATTCCTTTCTTTTTCGATATTTTTTGTGACTATTTTTGTTTCACCGCCCCATTCCGAGATTTTTATTTTTTCACAGTTTGTTTCGATCACCGCATACGTACTTGGTGGAATATGAAGCTGCTCGATTCTCCGATGAATATTAAGAAGCCGTTTTGTGAGCTGCTGTGGTTTTAATTCGTTGGCCGAATGGTCCATTGTGCATTTTATGCGTTCAATTTCTTGATTACGCGATCACATCTCTATCTTTCTTTTTTATCATATACTATCATCCAATGCAAGAGGAATTCGTTGCGGTCAAGAACGGAATATCGTAATCAGAGAGTGTGTGAGGGTTTTTAGCCTAATCCCATTTTTTCCTGGACCTCCCTGACGGTATGTGACGCGATTTCATGAGCCTTTTCCGCTCCTTCGCCGATTACTCGGTCAATATATTTTGAATCGCGCGAAATCTCCTTTCTTTTTTTTTGCAGAGGTTCAAGTTGTCTAGAGATTGCATCTGCCAGTTCATCTTTTATGTCGGAAAACCTGAGTGTTCCGGCGTCGTATTGTGTTTTGAACGCCTTAACCCGGTCGGGGATAAACAGTTCCGCAAAACTAAACAAAGCATGAACGCCTGCCGTCATTTTTCCTCCCGAAGTAGTTGCGGTGGGGACTGACCGGATTTTTTTAAGAATCACTTCGCGGGAGTCCGTAAGATTGATGTAGCTTCCTTCAACCGATTTGCTCATTTTGCCTTCTCCTGCAAGCGAGGGAATATATTCGCCTTTTGCCGTCATCCGTACAGGTTCGGGGAAGTCCGTTTTGTACAATGAATTCATCTTCCTCGCTATTTCCCGTGCAACTTCAATATGCGGTTCCTGATCCAATCCCGCCGGTACAAGCTGTGCTTTATACAATAGTATATCCGCAGCCATGAGCAAAGGATAATTTAACAGTGCCATGGTTACATGATGGGGATATTGCTTAATCTTGTCCTTGAAGGTCGGGAGATGCTGCATGCGTGCAATTGTGGTAACTGCCCCGAAATAGAACGCGAGTTCGGCATGTTCATGAACCTGGGCCTGCTGAAAAATAATGCTTTTCTCGGGATCCAGTCCCGCGGCCAAAAAATCAATAATGACTTCACGTCTATTAGTTCTTAACTGCTCGATATCAAAAGGAGTAGTAATGGTGTGTACGTCTGCAACCATGTAGATGGTTTTATCATATTCTGGATTTTTTTGGTGTTCGAGCATGCCTTTTACGGCACCGAAATAATTGCCCAAATGTAAACGGCCGGTAGCCCTTATTCCCGCGAACACTCTTTTTTTCATAGTAACTATTATACAAAATATTAATGCAAACGGTTTAGACCGACATTGATATTTCTCGGCCTGTTTTTGATGACGTGCCTTGTGGTTTTGATCGGAAATAAATGATTTCGGAGGGCATTTCCGATTACCGCATGTTTTATCATGGACATATGCAAATTTTTTCTTCTTAAATAAACTTTTACCGACTCTTTCATATAATCTACGAGAAATACAGGAGCCTTGGATGCTCCAAGTTTTTTCAATGCGTTTACCCGATGGTGACCGTCGAGCACCACCAATGTTTTGCGGTCGGCCACCAAAGGGTTTTTTATACACCTGTTTCGCAGCAAGTCGTTCAAAACAAGATCGACTTTTTTTGCGGAGATTTTCTCGTGTGATTTAAGTTGCTTTATCGGTATAAGTCGTACGCATTTCATTTTAGTTTATGATGTAAATAATCGTCAAATCCTTTCAGATCAAGCAATCCGTGTCCCGACAGATTGAATACTATTGTTTTTCGTGTTCCTTCCTGCTTACATATAAGAGCCTCATCAAACACCGCCTTGATCGCATGCGATGATTCAGGGGCGGGGATGATTCCCTCACATCGCGAAAAATCCACTCCCGCCTGAAAAATCTCAAGCTGATCATATGCGCGTGCTTCCATAAGCCTTTGTTCGTATAAAAAAGAGACGAGTGGCGCCATACCGTGATAACGCAATCCGCCCGCATGTATTGCCGAAGGGACAAATCCGGAACCAAGGGTTTTCATTTTTAACAGCGGAGTCATTCCGGCAGTGTCTCCAAAATCATATCGGTAGGCTCCTTTTGTCAGCGAAGGACACGATTTCGGTTCTACGCCGATAAATCTCATCCCATCGTTGTTTTTTAACGAGTCCGCGATAAAAGGAAATGCCGTTCCGGCAAAATTACTTCCGCCGCCGCACACGCCAATAATGATATCGGGTTTTTCTCCTGCCTTCTCCATTTGTTTTTTTATCTCCTGGCCGATAACGGTTTGATGCAACAATACATGATTGAGTACGCTACCGAGGGAATATTTTGCCGATCCCCGGCTTTTTATCACTTCCTCAAGCGCCTCGCTGATTGCAATGCCAAGACTTCCCGGATGTTTCGGATCCAGATCCAAGATCTTTTTACCGAACTCCGTTAAACGGGAAGGACTTGCGTGTACGTCGGCACCAAAAATTTGCATGACGATTCTTCTGTACGGCTTCTGATCATACGAAATGCGGACCATAAATACACGGCACTTTAGTCCGAAAAAATTGCAGGCTAGACTCAATGCGGAGCCCCATTGTCCCGCTCCGGTTTCGGTGATAAGCGCATTGACTCCTTCGATTTTATTGTAATATGCCTGTGCAAGCGCGGTATTGAATTTATGGCTTCCCACAGGACTTGCCCCCTCATATTTATAATAGATATGGGCCGGGGTATCCAAAAATTTTTCCAGCCGCTTTGCCCTGAAAAGCGGAGTCGGGCGATAGAGCGCATACAGTTTCCGAACCTCTTCGGGAATCTCAATTTTTTTATCCAGCGATACCTCCTGCCGAATGAGGTTTCCGGAAAAAATCCGCGCCAGATTTTCGGGTCCGACAGGCTTTTTGGTTTTCGGATCCAGCGGGGGATCCGGAAGCTTTCCGAGAAACTTCAGCAGGTAATAATTCAGGTTAAGAAAATCCGTAGGGATTTCCTTTTCAGACAATGTAATTTTTGTATCCATAATTAAAAACATAAAATAATAATAAAAAAATTATTCGCAGGTTATGATCTTGCCATGCGTTTCTCGGATACTCTTTGTTCCAAAACCGTTTAAATATAAAAGTATTCATAGTCTATTAACTCAATTTGACCGGACCCGCACAGATAAGAGCGTCTCCGTTCAACACGTCAAGACCCGGAACAGCAATCTCTTTGAATTTCTCGATATCCTCGTATAGACAGGTACCGTATCTCTTTACATCCGTAAGTCCGATAGGCTGATATGAATTGATTATGCTTGCTACGCGCCGGGAATCCGTTTCATTTAAGTTCGCAAGTTTAGCAGCAAGTTTGAGCATATGCGTCGATTGAGTATGGAATGCGACCGTGTTCGGATGAATAAGTCGGATGTCTTTTTTTAACATCTCGGCTCCCAGGCCTTTTCCCTGATAGTCGGGATGAACGACCACTCCTTCGATATGATATATAAGTTCACCGGTACCGTCATGAAGGCTTATGGCGGCGAACGCACTAGCCCGGCTCCCTCTTCTTGAAACAAGCAGGCGATCACAGTCCAATACGTGGTGTGAAACGTCCTGATAAAGCGCATCAGCATAAATATCCTTTCTCATAAACCCCATTCCGGCTAAAGGTGTAAGTATACGGGCCAGTTCGCACCTGTGTTGTTCGGGAATAGTCCCCGGACTCATATAAATATCTACATGATGAATTTCCTCCGGTTCCCGGGGTTGGATACCCAGACTTATCGGAAAACGGGAAATTACGGATTGTCTTAATGGTGATTCTTTCATACAATTAAAAAAACCCTCCTGATCGGAGGGTTCGGTGTTAATTAGCAGACAAATTAAACGCGTCCCCTCCTTTTTAAAAGGGTTAACACTCGCCAGTCCGTATATATAATTTGTTTTTTCATATGTTTATTTAATCTGTTTAAATCTTCCCATTTTTATTTCTTTTGACCCGCGGGTGACCGTTGCAACGCCGATTCCCAGTTTTTTTGCAATCGAATGCTGCGGAATTCCTTTTTTCAACATTTTTATTATCTGTATCCGTACAGAAATCTCTTCAATTTCCTGCGGGGTCAGCAACCCTTTCAGGAATATTTTCATATCTTCCCGATCCTTAACGTTAAGTAGCGCATCGATCAGGTCATTCAGAAATTTAGTGTTCATTGGTATTAATTATACTAGTACACTAGTATAATGTCAAGTGGTATTGTTTTCATTGAGGAAAATCTAACCGTAGAATTACTTTGCCGACGATTGAATCAAAAGGAATGGGGCCGAATTCGCGCGAATCTGAAGAACGCGGTCTGTTGTCACCCATGACAAAGACAAAATTATTCGGTACATGATACGATATGTTTTCCTGAGTGAATCCATTATCCCAGGTGTGAGTTGATACTCGAATATAGGATTCCGGATCTTTTTTTCCGTTGAGATAAACCGAACCGTTTTTAATGGTGAGTGTGTCGCCCGGAAGTCCTATAATCCTTTTCAGAAAATCGACGTCCGGATTCTGAGGGGACTTAAGTACAATAACATCCCCCCGTTTTAATTCTCCCAACTTAAAGGCGATTCTATTGACAAGGATGCGGTCACCCGTGTGAAAATTCGGTTCCATGGACGATCCGTATACGTTCATAGGAAAAAAAAGAAACAGATATATCACTATATAAAAGGAACCTATAAACACAACGGTTTCCAAAGAATCAGCAATCAATCTTACGAATGATCCGACATATTTCATATATATACATATATATAGCAGTATGTTCGACAAAACACAATGCCCTTGTCTTTTGATTCGGCGTATGATATGATTGCAATTACGTATGAAAAACACACTAACCGTTTCCAAATTTTCGAGGAGGACCTTTGGGGAGGTTAGTATGTATTTGGCCTAAACCAAAGGAAAATACCTAATCGACCCCGACAAAATGTCGGGGTTTTTTAATGGCCAAAGAAACTTCCCCGCCCGTTGAGACAGGCGGGGTTTTTATTAATTTATTTTTTAGACATATGAAACACACCACACACTATGTCAAGGTCGCGTCCTACGAAGCCAAGGTAGGAGAGGTTACGAAAGTTTTATTGCTGTATTCAGGAGGGTTGGATACTTCGGTGATGCTCAAATGGATTCAAGATCACTATAAGGCGAAGGTAATTGCGGTGACGTTCGATATCGGACAGCAGAAAGACGATCTTGAAGCAATCAAGAAAAAAGCATTGAAGTTCGGAGCCTGTAAAGCAATAACTTATGATGCCAAAGATGAGTTTGCAAATGAATTTCTCTCCAAAGGGATAAAGGCAAATGCATCATATCAGGGAGATTACCATCTTTCCACACCCATGGGCCGTGCGTTGCTGGCAAAAATAGCAACTAAGCTCGCCAAGCAAGAGGGTGCCGACTGCATTGCACACGGATGTACCGGAAAGGGTAACGATCAGGTGAGACTGGATGGATACATTCTGACGTTGTCCCCCGGAATGAAGATAATCGCCCCGGTTCGGGAGTGGGCAATGGACCGCAATGAAGAAATTATATATGCACAAAAACATAAGATTCCGGTGCCCGCCTCCGTTGATTTTCCGTACAGTGTGGACGATAACATGTGGGGTATGACATGGGAGGGGGGGGAAATTGAAGAGCCTCATCTTATTGCGCCGATTGAAAAATTTCTGACGACATATACGCTTGCTACCAAGGCGCCGGAAAAGGAGGAATTTATTACGCTTAAATTCGAGAAAGGTATTCCGGTTGCGTTAAACGGTGCACCTATGAAGCTTTCGAAGCTCATTATGAAGCTTAATATTCTAGCAGGAGTGCATGGAGTCGGTGTCATGCATATGTTTGAGGACCGGCTCGTAGGCGTAAAAAATGGAGGTATTTACGAAATGCCCGCCGCCCATGTCATAATAAAGGCCCACAAGCACCTTGAAAAGTATGTATGTACCCGACAGCTGAATGAACTCAAGGAAACCCTGGATATCAAATGGGGATATTTATGTTATGCGGCACTCTGGTATGATCCGGCTATGGAAGCGATCAACGCGTTCAATGACAAGGTAAACGTAAAAGTTACGGGTGAAGTGACCGTAAAGCTTTATAAAGGAAGTGCGAAAGCGGTTGCCATGACTTCCCCGTATGGCCTTGATCATACGTCATTTACCAATGTCGGCGGATATCCATGTAACGTAAACGCAAGCGCGGGATTTACCGAGATTTATTCACTGCAGATGCGTTTGGCAAATCAGGTCACGTCGTCCGTTAAGAAGAAAAAGACCAAACGAGTCAGCCAGACATTGCAAGTTTTTGATTAATCCATGAAAAAAAATTTTGTGTCAATGCGGGATCTGAATGCGGGAGAACTCATATTAGTATTAAACAATGCCCTGCAGTTGAAGGAGCAGTTGAAACGGACGGGAAAAAACAAGGAATTGCTGAAAAACAAAACCATGGCAATGGTATTCGAAAAACCGTCCCTGAGAACCCGGATTTCCTTTGAAACAGGAATGACTCAACTCGGAGGGCATGCGGTGTATCTTGCACCGACCGACATCGGAATGGGAAAACGGGAAACCGTGCAGGATACGTCTAAGGTTATATCAAGCATGGCGGATTTTATCATGGCGCGTACCTTTCGCCATGAAGTTATCAAAGAGCTTGCGTTCCATGCGGCCGTTCCCGTCATCAATGGCCTTTCGGACCTTGAGCATCCCTGTCAGGTGCTTGCAGATCTCTTGACCATATATGAAAAAAAAGGAACGCTGAAGGGATTAAAAATATGTTTTATAGGCGATGCGGAAAACAATGTTACTCATTCTTTGAGTTTGGCATGCGCAATGATGGGTATGCATTTCAGTTGTGCGTTTCCGAAAGGATATGAAATGAATAAGGATATTGCCGCTCAATCGCGAGATCTTGCAAAAAACACACAATCGGTTTTTATGCTTACCAATAATCCAATCCTGGCAGTAAAGGAAGCGGATGTGGTGATAACCGATACCTGGATTAGCATGGGTGACGAGGAACAGAAATCCCAACGCCTTATAGATCTTAAGCCATATCAGGTAAATAAGGTATTGATGAAACTCGCAAAGCCGGATGCGATATTCATGCACTGTCTCCCGGCATACCGAGGCAACGAAGTGACCTCCGAAGTGATTGACGGACTGCAGTCGGTGGTTTTTCAGGAAGCGGAAAACCGTTTACACGCCCAAAAGGCATTAATACTGTTTCTGGCGAATGCATATGAACATGTATAACCAATCGCAACAGACAGAAACGGTTTCTAATCAAAAAGGATATATGATTATGATTATTGCTGAAATACTTTTCGGGACAACTCCTCTATTGATTAAATTAATATCTGATTCCATTCCCGCTTCGCTCATAGTCGCGTTACGGTACATGCTTGCGTGTTTTGTACTTTTACCAATAATCGTATTCAATAAAGCAATATTCAAAAGCTTGAAAGTTATACGTATTTCTCACATCCTTATGATGATTTTTTTGGGAATATCTGCAGCAGGACTTGGTTCATTTCTGTATGTGCTGGCAATTTCAAGAATTGGGGCGGTGCTTACCGCATATATCTCGAATTTAGAAATTGTAATAGCGATAGTATTGTCGATGATAATTTTCGGGGAGCGGCTGTCTTTGAAATATGCAAAAGTAGCGCTGCTTGTGTGTTTCGGCTTCATACTTTTAATTTACAAGAATAGTTTATTTCTTCAGACATCTTGGAGTTATGTCCTAGGGATACTTTTTTGCTTGTTAACCGCATTACTTTGGGGAGGGTCGACCATTATCGGAAAGCATTTGATGAACAATCATATAAAACCTTCCTTCGTAACGTTTGTACGCTTATTTATCGGATCTATTTTCAATTTTTTTCTTACCCTGTTTAGTTTCGGGACAAATACAATAGGACTGATACTGAAGATAAGTTTGTTTGAATGGATTATTTTGTTTTTGCTTGGTGTTATTATCTCCGGCTTAGGGTTTATTCTGTACTATAAGGCATTAGGACATTCCTACGTAAAAGGATCCGTGTTGCTTTTTACTTTATCGCCGATTGTGACGCTCGTAATCGGGACTACGCTTGGTAAGGAAACAATGCAGATTTATCAATATATTGGAGCCGGTTTTATTTTGATAGGGACTACGTTATTAGTAAAACACAATATATGACATACGCACTTTTCGGCCGGGATTTTATCCGTTGCAGTGACTGGAGCAAGAATGAATTATTGCTGGCAATTGATCTTGCGCTGGAATTAAAGAAGAAATTCAAGAGCAATATTCCCACGCCGTATCTTTTGCATCAGACATTATTTCTTTTGTTTTTCTTTTCTTCGACCCGCACCAGAACTTCGTTTGAAGCGGCTATGGATCATCTGGGCGGTAATGCGCATGATCTTCCCTCAGACAAGTTACAGATAGCACATGGTGATACTCCGAAAGAGATCGGACGGATACTCGGTTCATACGGTCACGGGATCGGCGTACGGCACTGTGACTGGAAAAAAGGCAACGACTATATCAATGAAGTCGCAAAGTATTCCAAGGCTCCGGTGTTCAACATGCAGTGCGACACATATCATCCTTTTCAGGCAATGGCGGATCTTATGACGATTTTCGAATCAAAAGGGAGAAATTTGAAAGGAAAAAAAATCGTCATGTCATGGGCTTACGCGAAAAGCTATACCAAGCCCCTTTCGGTTCCGCAGTCATTTATTCTCCTTTTGTCCCGGTTCGGCTGTAATCTCGTGCTGTGTCATCCGCCTGAATTCCGGCTGATGCCGTCGGTTACCAAGAAAACAGTTTCGCAATGTAAAGAGTCGGGAGGAAGTTTTACCGTGACCCATGATATGGATGAGGCGTTTGAAGGGGCGGATGTCGTATATCCGAAGAGCTGGGGTCCGCTTGTATTCACTTCGGACGAATCGGAATGCATGAATATTTCGTCGAAGTATCAGGATTGGATCTGTGACGAACAACGCATGTCTTCTACGAAAAAGGATTCTATATATATGCATTGTTTGCCCGCCGACAGAGGCATTGAGGTAACCGACGGGGTTATTGACGGTGCGCATTCGGTCGTGTACCGTCAGGCGGAAAACAGAATGCATATACAGAAAGCCATATTGGCATTAACGATGTCAAGGGAGTCAATTTCTGATATATAACCAATCGTTTATCATCCGGAAGAGTCCGGGATAAATCGGGAAAAGAGTAGTACAATTAATATTTCGAGAATGGAGGTGAGCAGAATGACTAAAGACAAAAATATACAAAGCACCTGTCCTGAATGCGAAGCGGTTGTGCAGGTCAATCAACCCGAAACAGGAGAAGTGATAACCTGCAAGGAATGCGGTGCGGATTTAGAAATCGTTTCGCTTCAACCGTTACAATTTCATACTGCCCCGAAAATAGAAGAAGACTGGGGAGAATAAACAGATGATAGCTATTATTTGTTCCAGAGTGCGGATTGAGGAGAAAATGATTTTTGAGGCTTTCAGATCCAAACACAAGGAGTTTGTGCGTATTGATTACCGTACGGTCAATTTGGGAAATTTTTACCGGCACAATACGCGTCCGGATCTGGTATTAAACAGGGAAATAAGTCAGACAAAGGCGGAATTAATGCTCGAATATTTTAAAGAATTGGGTGTAGACACCGTGAACTCGTATGATTCCACGGTTCTTTGCAATAACAAGGCCATGAGCAGCTGGCGGTTAAAAAAATATTCGATTCCTACGCCAAAAACCTCGGTGGTTTTTTCCGCGGAGCAGGCTATTTCCGTTGCAGAATCGTTCGGGTACCCTGTCGTAGTAAAGCCTCTGATCGGTTCATGGGGAAGACTGTTGGCAAAGGTTGAGAACCGTGATACGCTTGAGGCAATCCTTGAACATAAGGAAGCGATGCAGCAGGTTTACCATTCCGTTTTTTATATTCAGGAGTACGTGAGTAAACCCGGAAGAGATATCCGGGTCATAGTGGCGGGAAAAAAACCCGTGACGGCGATGTACCGTCAGTCTGAACACTGGATAACCAATACCGCAAGAGGGGCAAAGCCCAAACCTTGTCTCCTGAACAGCGACATTATAGAAATAGTTGACAAAACGGTGAAAGCGTTCGGCGTTGAGATCGCGGGGATAGATCTCGTGGAGACAACGGAAGGATATAAAGTGCTTGAGGTCAACAGCGCGGTTGAATTTCACGGAATCCAGACGGTTTCTTCCGTCGACATCGCAGGTCGTATTGTAGATTATCTGCTTGTAAAGGAAAAGAATCTTCTCAAAGTCTGATGTTTTGTCTAACCTGATGGTCGTTATTGCAGTCTACGCAGTATGTTGAGAACATGTCGTGGATAACCTGTTTCTCCTGCATCTCGACGTTCGGATCTCCCGGTTTTGCATCAGGGGCATATGCCCCGGTATCCTTGTAAACTGGAACAATCTCTTTCATGATGTCTCCTGCTTTCGGCTCTGTTCCTTTGATGAAGTACTCAAACCGTGCGGGACAACTGTCCGTTCCGTCGGGTTTTTTCTCCATAAGTGCGCCGCTCAGGACGCATACCTGTTTGCCTATCACGTCTTCCGGTCTTATGGGCCAGATATCCGGTTGGTTTTTCAGGATATCCGCCATGACTCTATGCCAGATGGGAGCAGCACCGGTAATGCCCGACGCAAGATAAGGGTTCATGGGAGAATTATCGTTGTTTCCTACCCAAACCGCCGTGAGGTAGTTGGGCGTAAAACCGATTGTCCAGTTGTCCTTTTTGTCATCCGTTGTTCCTGTTTTTACCGATACCGCATGTTTCGGAATATTGAGAAGAGATCCGGGTCCAAATGCTTCCGATCTGGCGTTATCGTCAAGCAGGATATGAGAAATCAAAAAAGAAGCTTCAGGAGAAATAACGCGTGTGCCGGTGATGGAAAGGTAGCTGGGTGCCTGTAAGGGTTTATCCACGTTCTGCACGAAGTTGGGATCCTTAAACTGGAACAATGTTTTTCCGAATTTATCCTGTATTTTCAGGATCGGCTGGAGTTTTTTCGGGATTCCCCTGTTTGCAAAGGTTGAAAATGCCTGAGCCATTTCCGTCATCCTGACCTCTCCTCCTCCAAGAGTAAGAGAAAGTCCGTAATTTTTCGGATTCTTGAAGGTAGTTATGGTAAATGCCGATGCGGATGCAATAAAGTTTTCGACTCCGTTAACCGCAAGCATTTTGACTGCGGGAATGTTAAAAGAATTGCCGAGAGCAAAACGCAGTTGCACCGGACCGTGAAATTTGCCGTCATAGTTTACCGGACAGTATCCGCTTGGTTGTCCTGCCGCCATGAAACATGTGGGTACGTCAAGAAAGACCGTTGCCGGCGTTACCAGTTTTCTGTCAAGGCCTATTCCGTAATTAAGGGGTTTTATTGAGCTTCCCGGCTGCCGGAGCGCAGTGGTTACATTGAATGCGCCGGACGGAGATGCAAAATAATCGACCGAGCCTATCATTGCCAGAATTTCTCCGGTTGGCGGCCTCGTTACCAAAACCGCGCCGTTTGTCACATGGAGAGGTTCCGCTTTTTTTATTTCCTCTCTCAATATCTGTTCTGCGTCTTCTTCTATCGGCAGGTCAAGTGAGGTGGTGACTTTCAGTCCGCCTTCTTCCACCTGTTTTGTTCCGAATTCCTGTTCGAGAATAGAGCGGATATAGAATACAAAATGAGGAGCTTTGATATTTTCTTTTAAAGGTTGTACTTCAACGGGCGCATTTACCAATTTGTTATAAGTGGAATCATCTATGTATTTCTGTTCATGCATTGCTTTTAATACCTCGTTACGGCGCTGTTTTGTCAATTCGGGGTTGTTGAACGGAGAGTAGAGCGAGGGAGCCTGGGGAAGTCCGGCAAGTGTCGCCCCCTGCAGAAGGGTAAGGTCCTTTGCATGTTTCCCGAAATACAGTTCCGATGCTTCTTCGATTCCGTACGCCGCCCCGCCGTAAGGAATCTGGTTCAAATACATTTCGAGAATCTGCTGTTTTGAAAAAATCTTTTCCGTCCATACGGCAAGAATTATTTCCCGGACTTTTCTTCTTATCGTCCTTGCGGGAGTAAGTAATGCGCCTTTTACCAATTGTTGCGTGATGGTGGATCCTCCCTGCAGATTGTTTTTGAGGATGGTATCGCGGATTGCGCGTAAAATTCCTCCGACGATGGAAACGCCTCCGTGATGGTAAAAATCTTTGTCTTCGATTGCAATTGTTGCCTCTGGAACATAGGCGGGAAGATCTTTCAAACGGATTGCCGTGCGTTTTTGATCGTGATAAATTTCGTAAAGCAATTTTCCGTTTCTGTCAAGAATATGTGTGGCAAGGGGTACTACTTTGTAGTCTTTAAGGCTGTACGGAGACGGAAGTTTATAAAAAATATAAAAATAGACGAATATCGAACTTATGATCACAAAAAAAACTATCGTGACCAGCGTCAACGATTTATGGCCGGCAAAGAGTTTGCCCCAGCGTGTTTTGATTCTGGCGTACGCGCCGTTTGCGTTCATAGTTTGGGAAACAACGGTTTAACTTTGGTAATTGTTCCTTGAGTACTATTCATAATTTTCCGTGCCGTTTCAGGCATAAACGGATATATCCGTTCTCCTGTTGTATGTATATGCAAAATGGTTTCGAGAAGGAATTTTTTCCGCTGATCGGTGCTTTTTTTCCAAGGAGCAAATTCGTCGACTTTTTTATTTATGCGTTTGATATCGGTCCAGATGTTTTCAAGAATACCGTTATATTTAAAAGCCTGAAAGCGCGATAATAATTCCCGGTCCGTCCGTGCCGGAGAGGACGGTACCACGTGGAGTTTATCCTGCTCTCCCAATGTGGTGATTCTCATGATGAGATTGCCCAGTTCGTTGGCGAGATCGGCATTATACAGTTCTTTCATGCGTGCGTGCGAGAAGTCTCCGTCTGCGTAGTCGGGTATTTCCCTTAGTAAATAATAACGTACCGCATCGATTCCGTATTCAGACACAAGCTTCATCGGGTTAATGACGTTTCCGAGGCTTTTACTCATTTTTTGTCCCTGAGAGGTGATAAATCCTTCGACGAAGATTTGTTTTGAAGGCTGTATACCTGCGGACATGAGCATAGCTTGCCACATGGCGGACTGTTGACGAAGATTGTCCTTTCCTGCGATTTGAAACCCCGGCCAATATTTGCGGAATTGATCCATGTCGTCGGGCCAACCGATAGTGGAGATATAATTGATTAGCGCGTCAAACCATACATACATTACATGCTCGGGATCATCGGGGACATCGATTCCCCACGGCATCTTTTTTTTGAGTCTTGAAATGCTGAAATCCTCGAGCCCCTTTTCTACAAAAGCCCGGATTTCATGCAGCCTGAAATCGGGTATGACAAAAGCGGGATTTTTATCATAGAGTTCCAACAGAGCATTGCGGTATTTGGAGAAACTGAAAAAATAATTTTCTTCTTCGTATATCTCAAGTTTTCGGTTAGGATGAACGGGGCATGTTCCGTCAACCAGTTCCGAGTCTGTTTTTTCAAGTTCACAGCCAACGCAATAACGTATTTTGTAATTTTTTTTGTAGATGTCGCCTTTCGCGAAACATCTTTTCCAGAATTCGCGTGCGGCTTTAACATGATAGGGATCCGTAGTACGGATAAAGTTTGTATACGAAAGATTCAAAGAGGTTTTGAGATTGTTGAATTTTGCCGCGTATTCGTCGCAATAACTTTTCGGATCCATATTTCGCTCCGTTGCTTTCTGGTAAATTTTCACTCCGTGTTCGTCTGTCCCGGTATTAAAAATCACCCTATAGCCCTGTTGTTTCATAAACCGGGCAAGAACATCCGCTCGGATGATTTCCATGGCAAATCCGATATGCGGATCTGAATTTACATACGGCAATGTCGTAGTGATATAAAAGTTTTTTTCCACAGATACTATTGTATCAAAATAATTGAGCCTATGAGCAGGCTTATGAGCAAGGCGATGTTTATCGGATCAAAAAGGGAAAAGGATACGAGCAGAAGTATCAGGAATACAAAAATACCGGTGACGATTGCCAATCGTTTTGACAGAAAGAGTTCAACGAAAAAGAACGCCAGGATTCCCAGGCCTGCGTTAAACAGCGCGATAATATACCATCGTTCCGGAGGAAGAAAAAGCACGAAAACGATAAGGATCGCCAGAACCGCCGTTATCCGGACGGCTGAACCGAACGGTTTTCCTTGAAAACGGAATGTAAAATGGGATGCGCGGTGAGGGTGATTCATAACTATTGGACTTGCAACTTTTTCATATATCTATTATAATGGTTAACCATGTTCTTCGATTGGTGTCACTGAGTACAAGACTTGGTTGGAATTCCAAGAACGTTGAACAATAATTAATTCACCAACAGAAAATATACAATAATAGCATATTTGGATTATGACAAACTTACCTGACGATAAGCAGAAAATTATAGAGAAATTCGCGCAAAAAAAGGGCGATACAGGGTCTCCGGAAGTTCAAGTGGCTCTTCTTACGCATAAAATCCTTAAGCTGTCGGAACATTTGGGAGAAAACAAAAAAGACAATCATTCAAGGAGAGGACTATTAAAAGTTATCGCCAAACGACGAAGAATTCTTAAATACTTACAGGAACTCGACGAAAAACGATATAAACATTTGATCAAAGAGCTTGACCTGAAAAAGTAAGTTTTGATTATTCTCTCACAAAAAACGTATGAAAATTACAGAAGAATCCATTGATATCAATGGTCAGAAATTAACTCTTCAACTGGGTAAATTGGCAAACGCCGCCACCACGTCCATATTCGCAAGACTAGGAGATACGTGCGTATTGGTGACGGTTACCGTAGGAAGAGACAGGGAAGACATCGACTATCTTCCTCTTCAGGTTGAGTATGTGGAAAAGCTTTATGCGGGAGGAAGGATTAAGGGATCCCGCTGGGTAAAAAGGGAGGGAAGACCCTCGGATGATGCGGTATTAAAGGCAAGACTGATAGACCGTTCAATCCGGCCTCTTTTTCCAAAAAACCTTCACAAGGAAATCCAGATAATTATTACGCTACTTTCGGTGGACGGCGAAAACTCACCGGAAATACTTTCGGCAATTACGACCTCCGCAGCCCTTCATGTTTCTCCGATACCGTGGAACGGGCCGATAAGCACAATGAGAATCGGTTACTTCAAAACAAATGGAGAGGGGTCGTTTTTTGTCAATCCGACAGAGGATGATGAACGTTATTCCTCGCTGGATCTGGTAGTATCGTCTACGGCAAAGAAAGTAGTAATGATAGAAACCCAGGCGGAAGAGTTTGCAGAACATCTTATCGAGGAAGGGATTGAGCTCGCAAAAAAAGAAAACGCAAAAGTAATTAAGTTTATAGAATCCCTGAGGGAAAAGGCGGGGAAGCCTAAAATAACAAAAGACACTCCTGTAGTTGACGAAAAAATAATTTCCATCCTGAAAAAAGATTTCAAAAAAAATCTCGATGATATGATACTTAAAAAAGCGGAAAAAGAATTTGACGATGAAGAAGCGTTGAACGTGGTCATCGAAGAGGTGCTGGAAAAACACAAGGACGAGTTCGAAAAAAAGGATATTGCAAAAGCAATTGATTATTTGAGCAAGCAGATGATACGAGAAAAGACATTTAAAACCAAAAAAAGAATAGACGGAAGAGGTCCCGATGACATTCGTTCCATCTCTGCTGAGGTGTCGGTACTTCCCAGGACTCACGGGTCCGGACTTTTTCAAAGGGGGGATACGCAGGTAATGTCCATTGCCACATTGGGAGCTCCGAGTCTTGAACAGCTCATAGAAGGTCCCGAAGGTGAAGAAGCAAAACACTATATCCATCATTATTATATGCCTCCGTATTCCGTAGGCGAAACCGGAAGGGTGGGTTTTCCTTCACGAAGGGAAATCGGTCACGGAGCTCTTGCGGAAAAAGCAATTGAACCGGTTCTTCCCAGTGCAAAGGATTTTCCCTATACCGTTCGGGTCGTTTCCGAAGTTATGTCTTCAAACGGTTCAACGTCCATGGCTTCAACCTGCGGGTCAACGCTTTCCCTTATGGACGCCGGCGTGCCAATCACTACGCCTGTCGCGGGTATAGCCATGGGATTAATCTCAATGTCCGATGACGATTATCTGATCCTTACCGACATCATGGGGATTGAGGATTTTTCCGGAGAGATGGATTTTAAGGTTGCGGGATCCGATAAGGGAATTACCGCCATACAGCTTGATGTGAAAAATACCGGATTAACTCCCGTGATGATTCACGAAACTTTGGAACGTGCAAAAAAAGCACGTCTTTATATCCTTGGAGTCATGAAAAAAGCGATTGCGACACCGAGAACCGAAATTTCAAAATATGCACCGCGCGTCGTAGTATTAACTCCTCCTCAGGATAAAATCGGGGAGATCATAGGCCCCGGCGGAAAAAACATACGGGCCCTGATTACAAAAACCCAGACGGATATTAACGTTTCGGATGACGGCAAGGTTACCATTACCGGTATAGATAAAGAAGGGGTCGAACTCGCCGTGAAGTCGATAGAAAACATTACGAGGGAAATAGAAGTGGGCGAGGAATTCGAAGGAACGGTCAAACGCATTCTTCCGTTCGGCGCCTTTGTAGAAATGCTGCCGGGCAAGGAAGGATTGGTCCATGTGTCAAAAATGTCCGATAAGTACGTAAAAGATCCGCACGAAATCGTAAAGATCGGACAGACGGTTAAAGTCAAGGTGTACCAGATAGACAATCAGGGCAGAATCAATCTCCAAATGATCAAGTGATTGGATAGATGCGGGACAAACGTTGATTTTATGCGCGTGCTCAACTACAATAATCTATATGGCAAGAACACGTTCGCTTATCAAACTTCCTTTTTTCAAATTCAAAATCAACAAGCATACCGTATTCAATATAGTAGGTTTGATTATTGCCGGAACCGCATTGGTTCTTTTGCTGTCCTATCTTCAATTTCTTTTTCCCGATTCTAGCGGTAGAACGTTGTTGGCTATAAATCAAAATCTGAACGACAAGTTCGGATGGCTTTCCTTTTTTATCCCCTTTATTCTTCTTTTTTTTGCAGGCCATTTTTTTAACTCTAAAAAGCTGAAATTCATGAAACCGAACATGAGTATCGGTACGACACTCGTATTTGTTGCCCTGGTGGGCGTATTTCAGTCAGGTCAGTACGGAAAATACATGTTCGACAATCTGAAAGTTGATCTGACCGTAATAGGGGCGGTTATAGTTCTTGGGGTTATATTTGTCATCGGACTGGTCCTTTTCCTGGATACTTCCATCGACACATTTCTGCTTTTTGTGCTTGAATTGGCAAAGTCATTGTTCGTATTTTTACAGAAATATCTTTTCCGTTCGTTTTCGGGAAAGGAAAAATATATGAAAGATGCAAAACCCGTAAAAACGGAGAGTTCGTTTATTCAGGACAAAAAATTTTTTGAAAAACCGAAAATTCAGCCTCCTCCTACGCCTCCCCCGGCTCCGGCTCAGATTCAGAGCGCCGGAAGCGGAATTACCATAAAGCCTCTTGCACAATCGCCGAGAGCAACGTGGATTTTTCCTCCGGTATCGCTTTTGGCCGATATCGGCCAACAGGAAGCGGACCGCGGTGATGTAAAGAAAAATGCGGATACCATCGAAAGAACCCTGGACAGTTTCGGGATTAGAGCGCGGGTATCAGAGGTAAATTTCGGTCCGGCCGTTACCCAGTATGCCCTTGAAATTACCATGGGTACAAAGTTATCCCGTATTACGGCGCTGGCAAACGATCTTGCCCTTGCATTGGCGGCAACTACGGGTCAGGTGAGAATCGAAGCGCCGATACCGGGAAGGTCGCTTGTCGGAATAGAAATTCCGAACAAGAAACCGACACTTGTGACCGTAAAAACACTGTTGTCGTCACCTCTCTTCAGTTCAAATAACGATCCGTTGCTTGTCCCTCTCGGCCTGGATGTTTCGGGTCAGCCTCAAGCCGCCAGCATTGCAAAAATGCCGCACGTATTGATCGCAGGCACTACGGGGTCGGGCAAGTCCGTACTTTTAAATGCCTGGATCAGTACGTTTTTGTTCAGGACAAAGCCGGAAGACCTGAGAATGATTCTGGTTGATCCGAAAAGAGTGGAACTTTCACTGTACAACGGAATCCCGCACCTTCTTACCGAAGTGGTGGTTGAAGCTGAAAAAATAATTTCCGCACTGAAATGGACGGTAGGGGAAATGGAAAGCAGATACAAGATTTTTGCGAAGGTAGGCGCACGGAACATAGAAAGCTACAATGCGACCGAGGGTGTAGAAAAAAAACCGTATATCATATTTATTATTGACGAACTGGCTGACCTGATGATCTTCGCGCCTGGGGAGGCGGAGGATCTTATTACACGGATTGCCCAGATGGCACGCGCAACCGGAATTCATCTGCTTCTCGCCACGCAGAGGCCGTCGGTTGACGTGATTACCGGATTGATGAAGGCAAATATCCCGACGCGGGTCGCATTCAATGTGTCATCCATGATTGATTCGCGCGTGATTATCGATATGCCGGGCGCGGAAAAACTGTTGGGACGGGGAGATATGCTATATCTACCTCCCGATCAGGCAAAGCCGAAACGTATCCAGGGCCCGTTTATAACGGAAAAGGAAGTCGCGAATGTGGTAAAGTTTCTCCGTTCCCAGGTTCCCGAGGTTCATTACACGAGCGAGGTCACCGAACAGGATGTGTCGATCGG
>JBJKRW010000037.1:0-7404 GCA_046704445.1 Microgenomates group bacterium | reverse complement strand
AATTGATTCCCTTCCTTCTTCAATGCCTTCCTGGCAAAAGAAAAAAATATATATACTATCAAAACAATGGACATTAAAAGATCTTGTATCTTTATACGAAGGTCTGTTCAAACTCGATGTGGCGATAAAATCAGGTGTAAGTCCTTTTTCCCTACATAAATCGTTACAGTTGCTTTGCGGATATTTCCTGTGATATGATAGTGTCATATAAGTTATGATACCGGGACTATGAATCCAAATATATTTAAAGCATATGATATCAGAGGCATATATCCAGATGATATCAATGAAGTAAACTTTCCAATACTTATTAAGGCTATTTATACCTTTTTTAGGTCTGAATTCGGCAAGGACAAACTGAATGTTTTGTTAGGCAGAGACATGAGAATATCTTCACCGTCGTTATTCAAAATAGCAAAAACTGTCTTGATTTCATCGGGAGCTTGTGTATATGATGTTGGTTTGGTTTCTACTCCAACGTTTTATTTTTCCGTTTTGCATTATAAAGCGGATTGTGGAATTCAAGTTAGTGCATCGCACAATCCACCTGAATGGAACGGAGTCAAATTTGTAAAGAGAATGGATAAAAAAATAATCAAAATCGGCAAAAATACAGGAATGGCAAAAGTAAAAAATATTGTAGATTCCCAATCATTTGCCGCCTCAACCCAAAAAGGATCTATAAAAAAAATTAAAGCGGCCCTTAAGGACGAAGCGGATTTTGCTTTTTATCATGTGCAACCTCATATCGCAAGTAGATTTAAAATCGTTGCAGATCCCGCAAACGCGATGGGAATTACATACCTGAAAGAACTTTTCAGAAGGTTACCGTGTAAGTTAATCAAGATGAATTTCAAGTTGGACGGAACCTTTCCTTCGCATCAACCTGATCCACTCATTTTCACAAATTTGCGCGATCTGAAAAAAAAAGTAAAAACGGAAAAAGCCGATCTGGGTATTGCACCCGACGGTGACGGAGACCGCGTTTTTTTTATTGATGAAAAAGGTTCTGTCATACCGGCTAGTCATATCAGTGCATTATTAGCTTCAGAATTACTTAAGAATCATGCGGGAGATAAAATTGGCATAGATATACGATATACCCGTAATATCTCAAACTCTGTCAAAAAATCCGGAGGAATTCCTGTCGTAGGTCCTGTAGGACATGCATTGATAACCGAACTTATGAACAAAGAAAACATTTTATTTACCGGAGAATCTTCCGGACATTATTTCTATCGAGATACGGGCAATGCCGAAAGCTCGGTAATAACTATACTGAGAGTACTCGTCATTATGGACCAGCAAAAAAAACCAATTTCTGAAATAGTATCACAGTACATAACGTCATTCGAGTCAGGAGAATCTAATTACATTTTACCTAAAAACGTCAACCTATCCGATATATTAAAACAATTTGCTCATAAGTTTAAGAGCGGCAAAATTTCATGGTTAGACGGACTTTCAGTAGATTATCCAGAATGGAGGTTTAGTCTACGTAGTTCCAACACGGAACCACTACTCCGACTAAACGTTGAAGGAGCAACAGACAAGTTAGTCCAACAAAAAACTGGCGCTCTGATTAAACAAATTATTTCATTTGGTGCAATTAAAAAAAATTAATATGCTTAATGATAATCAATTACAATCACTATCTTTAAAAGCTCAAAAAATTCTTCGCAGTTGTGGAGAATTAATCCTCGAACATTTTGACAAAAAAAAGTCACTCAAATACAAAGATGAAAGAGACATAGTGACACAGACTGACAAACTCGTTGAAAATAAACTAAGGGATGGATTGACAAGTCTTTTACCTGAGGCAGGTTTTATTGTCGAAGAAGGCAGAACCAAAAAGAAACCTGAATATAACTGGACCATAGACCCTATTGACGGCACTAAAGCCTATGCGTATAAACTACCTATGTTTTTAACACAAATATCACTTCTTAAAAACGACGAATCTGTCTTGGGAATTATCTATAATCCTATTGCTGGCCAAATATTTCGGGCCAGCCGAAACAGCGGAATTTATCTAAATGATAAAAAAATTAAGGTGTCAGGATCATCTCGTTTGAACAAGGCAATAATAAATATAGACCTAGAGAGAATAGAAACTTCGAACTCGTTAAAAATGTTGCTCTTTTCTAACCTAGCAATCAAAACCTATCGGGTAAGAATAAATCATGGTTTTATGTTTCCGTATCTTTTTACCGACGCAATTGACGCATACCTTCATATAGAGCCAGTGCATGAAAAAAATAAAATAAAAAGAATTACCGATTTGGCTCCTCGACAAATTTTGGCAAAAGAAGCCGGACTACGAGCTGAATACGTAGATATAAAGAATACCTATAGACTATTTATAGCTGCTAATTCGGAACTTTTTAGTGAAATTAACTCCTGTTTACCATAAATATCTTATAGTATTAATCTTGCATACAAGGCTCTTATGCCATATAATAGGGATTGCGTATGCCCGATTCACCCGATCAACCGTCAAACACAATCAAGCTTTCGAACTATACAAACGCCTTAATAGAATCCTTAAAGCATCTAAAAACGCGGCCACGACCAGACGATATTTCCCAGATTATCGTTTCTCAAACGGTTTCTTTTTTTGCTCTTGTTTACGAAAGAGTACGAAACGCCGTTGAATTTAAGGAAGACCACCTTATTCTTAGAGCTGCCATAGAGCGTATTCTGAAAAGAAGGCTTGCAATGAATCCGGAGGGAAAAGGAGAAGGGGAGAATCTGCTTCGTGAGCTACTGTGGGCACGCTACTTCGACAACGGTTCACTCGGAGGCAAGGACATAATCGTTGTTCAAAACCTTATAGACAAATTTATTCTATTAAGAAAACAGCTGGTGATCGGCCGTAATGGCGAAATGCAGCAATACCTTTATGATTTTCTTCTTGAGCTTGTTACCTGTGAACTCGAAGAAAGCCTCAAACCGGCATCTGCGGTAAAACACGCTAATTTTACGTTTTTCATTTATCAGGTATTGAGAAAGAAAATTAAAATAGAAGGTCTAACTGAAGAACAGAAAGATGCGTATTTTTTGGTTGCGATCGAGAAGGTATACGGTAAGAGCGATAAGGCATACTCAAGATATCATTTATATATTACCTTTTACAAACCATTCGGTCAGTATACGCTGGATGAACTCAAAACCTTTATTCCAAAAATTCCCGCTGTCTTTAAAAAAATTGACGACATGATTTCGAACCCTTTTGTCGATAATCTTGTAAAGTTTACGCGCAAACAAATGCCCCCATTTCTGGTTCTTTTCGATCTTTTTCAAAATAAGTTTTCCGAAATTCAATCGATCTTAGCAAACAAAGAAAGACTATGGAACGAAGTTGACCTTACATGTCGCCAAAAATACCAGGAACTCGGCTCACGCATACGCAATCTTGCCATCAAAAGTTTTGTCTATATTCTGTTTACTAAAATGATTTTTGCGCTTATCCTTGAATATCCTGTTTCTTTATATCTCTATGGTGAGGTAAATATGACTTCAATCGCCATAAACAGCATTTTCCCGGCAATATTGATGCTTATTATTTTATCTTTTTTCCGCGTTCCCGGTGAAAATAACACAAAAAAAATTTATCAAAGAATAATCGAGATCATCGATGCTGATAAATCTTTTGAGACCTCCGTCGCTTATATGCCCAAAAAAGCACGTCAAAGAAAACCTACTCTTATTTTTGGTTTTACCATATTTTATTCCTTGACCTTTCTCGTGACGCTTGGGCTAATTTACGAAATGCTTTCTATCCTAAACTTCAATCTCGTAAGCCAAGGAATCTTTATATTTTTCGTCAGTGTCGTCACATTCTTCTCGTACAGAATTCGTCAGGTTGTAAAGGAACTAAGGTTAGAAGAAAAGGAAAGTATATTCACTCCTATTGTTGACTTCTTTTTTATGCCGATTTTATCGCTGGGGAAATTTTTTAGTCAGGAAATTGCCAAACTTAACTTTTTTATATTTATATTTGATTTTCTTATTGAAGCGCCTTTTAAACTCATTTTCGAAGTAGTCGAAGAATGGATATCGTTTGTCAGAAAACGCAAAGAAGAGATAATCTGACTCAAAGAACATTCCGTATATCTTTCCAGGACTTAAGTCTCACTATATTTTTTTTGCGAACTTCACTCTGATTCCACGGCATGTTTAGTAAATAAGAACGGATATTTGCAGAAGCACAGTCCTTTGCAAAATCAAGAGAGTCTTCAATAATAACCGATATATCAAGATGTACACAGATATCTGATTTTTTGAAATTATTCCATCCTTTTCTTGACAAAATATTGGTATGAATTACATCTTTGAACATGCCGGGAAAATATCGGTCAAGCCATTTCAAAGACTTTTTTTCAATCTCAAAAGGTCTTGCCGTTACAACAAATAGAGAGTATTTGCGCGCCAGATACCGGATTCCAGACCTCGAATAACGCAACGGTTTGATTCTGTCATAATAAGGCGAAAAATAGAATTTGAATACTCTCTTGATTGCTTCCTGTTCGCTGCACTTCCATACGGCTGAAAGCGCATAAGTATCGTGATCCTCTACCACGTTCTTTGTTCCGTAATAGGCATTATGGAATCGAACAAGTTCAGGCATAATATCCGCAATCACCGAATCCATATCTATTCCAATATTCATACCGTATTATATATAACTCAGCATAAAGTATAATAGCTACATGATAAATAAACATATTGCAATGATTTCTTATCATACTTGCCCACTTGCTTTGCAGGAAGGTAAAGAAAGCGGAGGAATGGAAACATATGTGCTCGAATTGTCCAAATCACTTTCCAAACTGGGATATCACATTGATGTATTTACCAGGATGCAAGATGATACGAGCGATAAGATTGTTTCTGTAAACTCAAATTTTCAGGTAATCCATCTTAAAGCTGGACCATGTAGATTCATACCAAAAAAAGAAAGACTTGAATTTATTGATGACTTTTCGAAATCATTGCATCGCTACATTACTGAAAAAAACAAACAGTATGATATCTGGCATGCTCACTACTATATGTCTGGTATGGCCGCGTTATTGCTTAAAGATTACTTTCATATGCATTTTCCATTGGTTACTACCTTCCACACATTGGCTTTAATGAAAAATCTAGTTGCACGAACTGACTCCGAACGTGAATCTGAATATCGCATTAAAGCAGAGTTCGAATTGAGCAAACGGTCAGATTTCATTACTGCAAGTTCTACTGATAAGGAATATTTACAAACACTCTATGATTGCCCTGATCATAAAATCGCGACTATAAATCCGGGCGTAGATACCAAACTTTTTCACCGGATTGATAAATCAGCAGCAGCAAAACACATTAATGAAAATCCTCAAGTCAAAATTATTATGTTTGTAGGAAGGATTGAGCCTCTGAAAGGAATAGACGTGCTTATGTATGCCCTAAAAATCTTTCTTCATAGAAATCCGAAATCCAGACTAAAACTTATGATAGTTGGAGGGTCCGAAAAATCTCCAAATTCTAACGGTGAGCTTGAAAAATTAAAGGTACTTCAACATACTCTTCAAATACATCCTTCCGTAGAGTTTATCCCACAACAAACCCAGGAAATACTGCCGTATTATTATAATTATGCGGATATTGTCGTAATACCTTCTCATTATGAGTCTTTCGGAATGACGGCTTTAGAAGCGATGGCGTGTGGAACCTCAATCATCACTACGGTAACCTCCGGGGTATCCAGCATTATCAACAAGGATTTAAAAAACACTATCGTTTCGGCAAATAACCCCCTGCATCTTGCCAAACAAATTGAATCCGTAATACATAATCAAAAAAAACACGAAATACTTCAACAGAAAGTAATGCAAAAAGTAAAGAAAATGACATGGATGAGCGTTGCTAAGAAAATGTCTTCTGTCTATGACCTCATTTTATCCGATAAAAATAGGTAGGAAATGGTTTGTGAGCAATTTTTTTGAACTGGAAAGCTTCCCATCCTAGAACCGGAAAACCCTGCGATATAACAATTGAATTTGTTCTGAGTTCGGTTTCTAGTTTATGCCTTAATTTTTCTATTAACTTCGGAAGTAAAAACATATAGAGTAAATCAGCATTTTCGATATTGCAGCTTCTTATATCATTCCGTATAAAACGGATAGATCGTATATTTTCCTTTTTTGAAAGATATGTTGACCAAAATACAAGAAAAGGGTTAATATCATATCCTAAACCATTACATGAATATTTTTTGCAGCAGTTTCTCAAAAATCTTCCGTCTCCTGATCCCAGTTCAATAACCAAATCATTCTTTTTTATTTTTACTTGGCCGAGAATTGTGTCGATTTCCTTAAGTTTGCTGGGGATATACGGCGAGCCCTTTGTTGAAGAATAAATCAACAGACCCATACATATGCTCATACTTATAAAAAAGCAAAAAAGGATAAGCAAAATAACAAGATAGAAAAGGAAATAAATCATTCTTTTAGTATAATTTATAATGCCCCCATAGGTTAACGGATAGAGTACTTGTCTTCGGTACTAGTGATGGAAGTTCAATTCTTCCTGGGGGCACTTAACGTCCATTCGCGTTTAGAGTGAGTGATTACGACGGCTAACCCTAAGCGTTAGCGACGGATTAAACCGATAAAATATGCAATGGCATTTATATATCGTAGAGTGTAGTGATGGCTCGCTCTATACAGGAATCACAACCGATATACAAAGAAGAATCAAAGAACACAATATCGGTAAAGGCGCAAAGTCGTTATTGGGAAAAAGACCTGTTATATTAATATATACAGAAGATTTTAATACGAACAGAGAGGCCATGAGAAGAGAAACGGAAATAAAACGGTGGCCCAGGGTTAAAAAACTTGAATTAGTAGGCAAACGTAGTATTATTTAAGCTCAAAGAACTGAAAGGGCCTGTAGCTCAACTGGCAGAGCAGCTCCCTCTTAAGGAGTTGGTTGAGAGTTCGAGTCTCTCCAGGCTCACTTTATTTAAAGACGCAGAAATGAATAAACACTTAAGAATACAGTATTTGCAATAGGCATAAATAAATATGGATCATAATCTTCCTGGCTTATGTTGACAAGAAATAACTATTTTACATAATTGGACTGTTAATTTGGTAGTGTGACGTATATGACCGAAACAACCTATTATCATAGAATAGAGAACGACCCTTTTGCAGGCTTTTTTGTTTTAAAAGAATTTGTCGGCAATAGGCTTCAGGCAACAAATACCGTTGAAGCACTGGAAGGAAGTGTCTCTCAGTATGTACAACGAAGGTTTTCTTCAGACATCCCTGTAGTAGCTTATCGTAACGGCGGTTTCGGTTTGTGTACCGTTTTCGTGAATACGAAGCTTTTTTCCACTATTGTTTCTGCAAATCT
>JBJKRW010000036.1:0-14187 GCA_046704445.1 Microgenomates group bacterium | reverse complement strand
CTGGGTCTGTAAATGTTTTTTATATTGCGCCGTTATTACGTGAGTTCTTTTCTGCAGAAAAGAACTCACGTAATAACGGCGCAATATAAAAAACATTTACAGACCCAGTACCTTTTGTACAATCCGTGATTGATCCGCAGACAAAACCGTATTAAAACTGATTGATTCCGATTTGCCGGCTCCCGTTTCAGCGACCGTAATTTTTCCGTTAGGTAATCTTTTTGTTGTTATTACCGGAACGGTTACCGATTCATCTTTTGCCCCCAGATGTACATACAGTCCGGCGGCTTGACCGTCTATTTTCTCTCTTGTCGCGTCTCCTCCTATATACATTTTGTCATATCCGTCCAATTCTGCCTGCGCAAGGGTCAGATATATCAACGGCTTGCTTAATTTCTGGTCCCGATACGGCTCATCAATCTGGATATCGAACCCTCCCCCTCCTTTTTCAATGGCAACAAGCCAATCCGGATAGTGTTTTTCATCCGTATACCCTGCTTTTAACGCGGTGATTAATTCGGAAAAAGTATCCGCCGTAATACAGTGTTGGCTGTCGGGGATCGATTCGTAATTCATATGGGCGACCGGACGAAATCCTTGTGGGGTATTTATAAACAAAACCGTCGAATACTGGAAAATATTGCGCCGGGAATTACGGTGAGCAATATTAAAATAGTAAACCGCTTCCCCCTGTAGGTTCACACCGGGTAACGGAATAAGATCCGTGGTTTTTGTATTATCGCCCACACTTTGTGTCCGTTCAAATTTGCTCTGTACTCCTAATATTTCCAGAAGATTCCTTTTAATGTCCCTGTGCAAAGGGACGAGAGATCTGTCCTGATCGAATATCATAATGAAGGATATAAATGATCTAATACCGCCAAAAAGGAATTTCCGTACAACTCTTTGTGATGTGTAATCTCGCTTTTCAGCTCTTTAACAGAGAAATATTTGTATCCGCTTGCTTCATGACTTAAACACGGTTTTGTATCGGAGTATACTTCATATACTATAAAATAATGATTCTCCTGACGATTGCAAACAAATACGTTATATATAAATTTTCCCTTAAGCCGGTATTTAAAATCATCTACTCCCAGCTCTTCTTTCATCTCCCGTTTTAAAGCGTCTTCGAATGTTTCTCCGTGCGCAACGTGTCCGCCCATCGGACACACATATTTTCCCGGTTCCTGTCTGTTTTTTGATTGTGTAACCAGAAGCCAGTCGCCCCGTTTGTTTATCACAGCGGCTATTACGGTGGCATGCAGCAATCCCTTCTTATGAGCTTCCCGTTTGAGCGAGGTTCCGATGATTTTACAGTTTTTATCTACAATGTCAACCATTTCGTTATCCTGCGGCATAGTTTATTGTAGCCTTATTTTTACGCAGAATGTAGTACATTGCTTAAATGAATTCCTGCTTACTTACCGTAAACCTGGATTTTGATTTATTTCCCGTATTCAGTGCCTCTTTGGGCTCGATATATAGAAGGTGTGTTTCGACAGGCGCCTCGGTCATGTGTTCCAAAGGATGAGGAACAATTATAAGCTCTCCTTCGTGTACATGAAAATCCTTTTTTTTACAATGAACAATTAAATGGCCCTTAAGTACATAGAAAAGCTCGTCTTCCTTTTTATGATGATGCCAGGTGAATTTTCCCTTGATTTTCACGACCTGAACTTTATCGTCATTCATCAATCCTATGATTTTCGGATTCCAGAATTCATGAAAAAGCGAAAGTTTTTCCTTTAAATTAACCACTCTTACGCCCAGCTGTTTCTTTTGCATATTTTGGATTATAACAAATATCGGTTATAATTATCCTGTTTTAAATATTTCTATATGATAGATGAAAAATGATATCGGGAAAATAATGAAAAAAAGATGGAAAACGGCTTTGAAAATGCCATGCAGGGCGATTCTGTTTGATATCGATAAAAATTTATCGGACGAAAGCGGCAATGTAAGCAAGGCTGTGATTGCCAAACTTGCGGCAATCGTGGCCGAAAAAAAATCGATTCTCGGGTTCGTGAGCGGCAGACCGGAAAGAACCAAACCCCATTTCGTCAGAGAAGGAAGAGAAATCATGATTGTTGCGGAACAGGTTATGTCGCATATTCCAAAAGCGCTTCATGACCGACTCATGATCTTCCCCGAACACGCGGGATACGGAAAAAATCTGGGAACGGGAGAATATTATGATTTCGGATTCGAATCATGGATGAAAACCTTTCCTCTGCGCGAACTGGAAAAACTTCTTTCCCAAACCGACTGGTTTGACCACAACGAAGTGAAAAAAACAGGCATCGCAATCTGGGTAAAAAATCAGTTCAGAAACAAATCCGACATTGATGCCGAAGTCCGGAAAGTTGTCCGATGGGCACATGATGCCGGACTATCAAATGACATAAAAATCATGAACGGCGCAAACCGAACCGTAGATATTCTTCTTAGGTCGGTAAATAAAAAGAGGGCCGTATCGGCAATCGGGGAACTTTTCAAAATACCGGTCGGGGAAATTGCAACAAGCGACGATCAGGCGGACATAAATCAGACCGGCCACGACTTTGTCGATATTCCGCTCGGTTTTGCCACGAACGAATTCGATCCACATTATCAGGAAACGGAACAGATCGTTACTTCGGCGGCCTTCGGTATGACTAAAACGGAAGCAAATCTCCACATCATGAAAAATCTCCTGTTCGTACCGGCGTTTTAAACACGCTTCTCTCATTCTTGATATACTTTCCGCATGAACGAAGAATTCGTGAAACACGCGCGTTCCTACGGAAACGCGGGAAAACTGTGGCTCTCACAGATTCCCGGGCTGCTTTCCAAATATAAAAAACTTTGGTCCCTCCAGATCGGAAAACCGTATCGTCTTTCATACAATTACGTCGTGCCTGTCATATGCAACGGCAATATACGCGCCGTACTGAAGATCGGATTTCCCCGTGATGCGGAATTCCGGTCAGAAATAGATTCGCTGAAAGAATTCAACGGAAACGGTATGGTACAAATACTGAAATCAGACCGGGAACATGCGGTAATGCTTCTTGAAAGAGCCGATCCGGGTACGCCGTTAAGTCAATTATCCGACGACGACAAAGCTACGAAAATACTCGCGGATTTAATCAGGAAAATCCGCAAACTCCCGCCTTTCCGTCACCATTTTATAACAATCCGCGAATGGACCTCGGCTCTTGATGAATATCCGGTCAAATTTGCCGGCGCACACCACGCCCCAATCCCTCTCTCTCTGGTGAAAAAAGCACAAATCCTGTTTGAAAAACTTATTTCTTCGTCATCCGCTCAAACATTAACCCACGCGGACCTGCATCACGACAATATACTAAGTTCGGACAACAACCGGTGGATTGCAATTGACCCGAAAGGAATTATTGCCGAGCCCGAGTATGAAACCGCGGCAATGATAAGAAACCCGTACAAATTACTTTCGGGTATGGATAAACCGGAATCTTTACTAAGAAGAAGAATAGTGCTGTTATCCGAAATCCTTCATTTTGATCCGGAGCGTATCAGACTATGGTCTCTGGCGCAAACAATCCTTTCCGGTGTCTGGTGTGCGGACAACCCGAATGGATCCGCGTTTGCAGTAAAAATAGCGCGTTCCCTCGAACGAATCGGCTTCTGACAACACCGTGTTTTCTTCAACATCTGCTATACTTTCAACTATGACCAACGCCATTATTCTCCACGGGGGACCGGGAAAAGAAGAATACTATAATACCAAAGGCAGAAGCCAATCCAACTCCTCCTGGATTCCGTGGCTGCAACAACAGCTTATATGCCGCGACATTCCGACCGCAACCCCGGAAGTACCGTTCGCGTTCGACCGCAACTGGAATACATGGTCAAAAGAAGTAGAACGCTATGATATGACGCCGGACACAATACTGGTCGGACACAGCACGGGAGCGGGATTTTTTGTAAAATACCTCAGCATCCACAAAAACCTGTCCGTTCAGAAACTCGTATTGGTTGCCCCCTGGCTGGATCCTGACCGTCAATTTACCAAAAACTTTTTTGACGATTTTACGATCGACCCGGATCTGGATAAACGGGTTCCGCATATAACTGTTTTCAACTCGGACAATGACATGGACAGCGTTCAGAAATCGGTACAAATGATAAGAAAGGCAATCCGCACGGTTCGGTACAAGGAATTCCACAACTACGGTCATCTCGATTACGAAAGCGGTGGGCTCTCCAGATTCCCCGAGCTCCTTCAGGAAATTCTTACATAATTGGACTTGTTAGGAGACGTTTTCATATTGACTTATTGCAAATAATTTGCAATAATATCACATGAATATCGTGAAAAAACTTCAGGAAAAAGGATTCCGAATTACCGCGCAACGCAAAACGATATTTGAAGAGCTTACGGAATTTCCGCTTACCGCCCAGGAAATTTACAAGCGCCTTCAAAAAAAACAGGTGTCAGTCGACCTGGTTTCCGTATACCGAACATTGGAACTTTTCGACAAAATGGGCATTGTCCATTGGACTCAAATCGACGGCGAAACAAAACGATACGAAATTATTTCCACTTCGCGGCACCATCACCACGTTACGTGTAAGCGCTGCGGCACAATACAGGACATTTTGTTGGAAGAACAGACTCTCATCGATCGGGTAAACAAAAAGACAAAATTCAAAATCGATCATCATCATCTGGAATTTTTCGGATTATGTCCGGAATGCCAAAAAAAGAATTAATACAACCCAACTGACAGCGCTATGAAAAAAATACTGTTTATCGCATTAGGTGCAATTGTCGTATGCATTATTTCCGCGGTTATTATTGGTTCGGGTACAAAATCATCCAATCCGGACCGGCATACCCTAAGTGTTGTTGCTTCGTTTTACCCGCTCTATTATTTCGCGCAGCAGATAGGCGGAAACAAAATAACCGTCTATAACATAACCCCCGCGGGAGCCGAACCTCACGATTACGAACCGACTCCTCAGGATATCGCACGGATAGAACAAAGCTCGCTGTTGGTACTCAACGGAGGAGCATTGGAACCCTGGGGAGATAAAATCACCCCGACCCTCAAAAACAAACACGTTTTTGTTGTTGTGGCGGGGAAAAAACTTTTCACGCTTCATGCCGAGGAAAACGGAGATGCGGTTCTCGATCCCCATATCTGGCTGGATCCGCTTCTTGCAAAAGAGGAAGCCAGATCAATCCTTGAAGCCATAATGCGCATTGATCCTGCAAATCGGCAATATTACACGGCTCGTTTTGACAATCTTGCGAATCGGCTTGACGCATTGAATCAAAACTATGCGAAGGGTCTGAAACATTGTGCGCAAAACGATATTATCACTTCTCACGCGGCATTCGGGTATCTGGCCCATGCGTACGGTCTGAGTCAGATAACCATAGGAGGAATTACACCGGACGAAGAGCCCTCTGCTCAAAAAATTGCGCAAATATCCCGGTTTGCAAAAACTCACGATGTCCGTTATATTTTTTTTGAGCGTCTGGTCAATCCCCGCCTTTCGCAGACCATTGCGGACGAAGCCGGTGCAAAAACAATGGTACTTGATCCGATTGAAGGTATCACCGACCGGGAAATACAATCCGGAATAAACTACTTTACCATTATGCAACACAATCTTACAAATTTACGGACCGCACTCCAATGCACATAGATCATACCCATAACATTATCGAACTCCATGATGTCTCATTTTCTTATCATGCGGAGGAAACCACCCTTTCGCACATCACCTTTAACATTCACAAAGGAGATTATCTGGGCATTATCGGTCCAAACGGAGGCGGAAAGACCACTCTTCTTAAACTTATGCTCGGATTATTGAAACCGGATTCCGGAATCATCAAACTGTTCGGCCAAGATATCCGTGATTTCAAGGACTGGTATAAAATCGGCTACGTAAGGCAAAAAGCGGTGAACTTCGAACAAAACTTTCCTATTACGGTCAAGGAAGTGGCTTCGATGGGGCTGTACGGAAAAAAGGGGTTGCTTAATAACCTGAATCAAGCCGACTGGAAACGGGTTGAAAAAGCCCTGCGTCAGGTGGACATGTGGGAATATAAAGAAAGAATTATTTCAAATCTGTCCGGAGGCCAGCAACAACGAGTGTATATTGCGCGCGCGCTTGCGTCTTCCCCGGAAATTATTTTTCTGGACGAACCGACTTCCGGAGTCGATCAGCAGACACAAAAAAAATTCTATGCGCTATTGAAAGAGTTGAATGAGCGGCTGCACCTTACCCTGGTGATCGTATCTCACGATACGAATATCATCGCACAACAGGTTACCGAAATCGCGTGCGTCAACACAACCCTGGTTTACGAAACAGATCCGAAAGCCTTTATTAATACCACATTTCATTCCCATTAATGTTAAACCTGTTCCAATACGGATTCATTATCAGAGGTTTTGAGGCGGGACTGATCATTGCACTGATTGCGCCGCTGATCGGCTTATTTCTGGTTTTACGAAGATATTCTCTTATCGCCGATACGCTTTCCCACGTATCTCTTGCCGGAGTTGCAATCGGGCTTTTCCTGGGCTTCAATCCTATCGCAACCGCAATTGCCGTATCCATTATCTCGTCTGTCTTTATCGAACGTTTGCGCATCAGCAAAAAAGTATTCGGCGAATCCGCTTTGGCGATTTTTCTCTCCGGAAGTCTTGCCGTAGCAGTCATCATCATAAGTCTGGCTCACGGTTTCAGCGTAGATCTTTTTAACTATTTATTCGGTTCAATCGTTACGGTCAAGCAATCCGACGTATCCCTCATTGCGGGAACAGGCGCCGCGGTCATCATCATATCGTTACTGTTTTATAAAGAACTTCTTTTTGTCACGTTTGACGAGGAAGCCGCACGGGTCGCGGGTTTGCCGACAAAAGCTTTGAATATTATGCTCATTACCCTTACCGCACTTACGGTGTCGCTTGCGATTCCGATCGTCGGAGTACTTCTTATTTCCACCCTTATCGTCGTACCCGTTGTAGCGGCGCTTCAGTTCGGCACTTCGTTCAGAAATACGCTCATTGTTGCCGAAAGCATCTCCCTGTTCAGCGTTATTGCGGGCATTATTATTTCTTTTTATCTGAATTTATCTACGGGAGGAACCATCGTCTTATTGTCCATCGGAATATTTCTTACGGTGTATATATATAAAAATGTTCTTCAAAGAAACTGACAGCCATTGACCGACCGGATTATTCTATCAGAGACGGCCCGCTATATGAATCTGCACACACAATTTTTTGTGATCCTCCCTTAGTCCCGAAAACCTACTGCTGATACGGCCGCATGGGATTTTGTTCCACGTACGTTTCAAATTCCATTATTTCCGTAACTTCTCCGGGCCTTAATTCTCCGAAAATGAACGGATATACGGATGCTCTTGCGTCTATAACAGGATGAACAGTCGGATATATGCCATCTTTAACAGCCTGCACGGCTTCGAGAGAATCCAGGTTCAGTACTTCACCATGACGGTCCATAACCATCAACTGCGCCAGACTGGCAGCGGGTTTCCTGTCAATCCTGGCATCCGGCTCAACCACATAACGGGCTTTACAGGTTTGTCCTCCTTGCATGAGTATATATTCAAGATGATAATCGGGATGTAACGAATCCGCATCACGCCTGACAAACTCCTGAAGTTGTATGCCTGAAGCATCGGGCAGTGACATAACAAGTCCGCATCTGAAAATAACCGCGTTCTCTTCGGGTTTCAGTCTTAAGCCGTCGTGAGGAGCAAAAACGTATTCCAGGTGGCCATCGGATCTCCGGGCGTATCTACCTTCATATTTCTCCGACAAGGCAAGGACTCCATTTTCGGGAGAACCGGATGCTAACATGGCGGCAAAACCCACTTTCCTCCTAAAGAATTGCATAAGATAGGCCTCATGAAATCCATGTGCAGTATCAAAAGGCTTGTTGCGCCATTCTGTACTCGAAACTTCGAATACCATAATGGCTTATTATAACAATCACTTTTAGCAGTTTCAATCTTTAGGCCGTTGAAGAAACCGCATCCTATATTATTCTTCTATTGTTTTTTTTTCCGAAAAATAATACCTTAAAATTAGCACAGCTTTTTGTGTCTTTTTTGATATGGAAGCCTTTAACCGAATAAAAGTTCATCTTTCCAGATTTTTAAAAAGAACCGTCTATCGATCCCGTTATAAACCCGTTAAGGCGGTGTCCGAAGCAAACAAAGTATATCTTGTCTTTGAAAACATTCACCAATCACACGACTATATTGTTGCGGAAAGTCAGGACGGATATTCGTTCACTGAATTGAACGACGTATTCCCCCCTCATAATTTTGACCCTACCCATCATGCGAGCGCGATTCCGGAACGCTCGGGTGACAAACGCATTATGTACTTCGGAGACAGGCGCATATATTTGGCAACGTCTTCCGAAGACAAACCCTGGCATACGGATAATCAACCGCTTTTTCATTCTCCTCATCCTACTCAGGTCGGAGGAGCTTTTAATTTTCAAAACGGAATATTATTGTTGTACTATGAAAAATACCAGGAACAGGAACGTGCGTATTATCGTGCGTATTTTGCCGAATTTGATGCACATGATCCGTCAAAACTTCTCTGGAAAATGGATAGGCCTGTTTGGGATAGTAAGAACCAATGGCGGGAACAAAAAGCTGTTCCTCTCGGCGCCGTACTGCTGAACGGAATAATCTATTCTTATTGGCATGTGCAACATCAGATCGTGTATGCCGTCTTAATGTCCGGATTTGTCTTTAATCCTCAACATATTAAAACCCACAGACATCTGCACAAACATATTTCGAATCCCATCCTGTCACCAAAAGAAAATAATAAATGGGAGGCGTTTACGACGCTTAATCCTGCCGCAGCCTTTATCAACCACAAAGTGCATATTCTGTACCGGGCCCAGGGTTACGATTATATTTCAACCATCGGCTATGCGATCAGTTCGGACGGTGTGAACATCGAGAAGCGTTATAATCAGCCGATTTACGGGCCTTCTTCCTCATTCGAATCAAACAAATACGGACGCGCAGACGGACGGCTTATGTCGGCCGGAGGATTCGGAGGATGCGAAGATCCGAGAATAACGGTACTTGGTGACCGGGTCTACATGGTGTATGTGGCATTTGACGGATGGTCTAGTTTAAGACTGGCTTTGACGTCTATAGATATCAAGGATTTTCTCGCACAACGATGGAACTGGGCGAAACCGATACTTGTTTCTCCACCCGGCATTATCGACAAAAGCGGATGTCTTCTGCCGGAAAAAATAAACAATAAATACGTATTCTTTCACCGGGTATTTCCGAACATACTGATCGACTATGTAAATGACCTGAATTTTAAAGAAAACGGTAGATGGCTAAGGGGTGAATTTCAAATAAAAGTCAGGCCGGGAAAATGGGACAGCAGAAAAATTGGCGTTGGCGCACCGCCCATGAGGACGCAAAAGGGCTGGCTCCTTATCTACTACGGAGTAGACGACAGGGATGCGAGTAAATATCATATCGGCGCCATGCTGCTTGATTTGAAAAATCCGATTAAAGTCCTGCACAGAACAGACCAGCCGATTCTCAGTCCGACCGAGGAATATGAGATTAACGGATTCAAACCCGGAATCGCATATCCCTGCGGTGCGGTCATAATCAAAAACGAATTGTTCGTATATTACGGAGCTGCAGATTCATATGTCTGTGTGGCAAAAGCGAACCTCCATGACTTCCTCATGGAATTGACCATAGACCGCACACCCAAACTGCAGTCCATAGAAGTTAAGGAGATCACGATCCGATGATTCTTACCAGATACGACCATAACCCCATTCTCATTCCGGATCCTCATCATGACTGGGAAAGTTACGCGGCGTTCAACGGATCAATCGTAAAACACGGAAACAGGTACGTATTACTGTATAGAGCGATGGGAAAAGAGATCATAATAGACGGCAAAAAACTCCGATTATCAGTCATCGGAAAAGGCTCAAGCGATGACGGTCTCCGGTTCAATCAACGTTCCGTATTTCTGTCACCCAAGGACGTATGGGAAAAATACGGATGCGAGGATCCCAGGATTACTTATATCGATGACAAATATTTGATTTTTTATACGGCCCTGTCGCATTACCCTCCCTCCTACGGCAGCATCAGGGCTGCCGTAGCACTCAGTGCCGACCTGGAACATATCGAAGAAAGACATCTGGTCACTCCTTTCAACGCAAAAGCAATGACTATGTTTCCGGAAAAAATCGGATCGATGTATACGGTGCTCTTGACGGTCAATACGGATAATCCGCCAACTCATGTAGCAATTGCCCGTTTTGATAAACTGGATACGCTCTGGGATATGGAATTCTGGGATGACTGGTATAAAAATCTGGAACACCACATTGTTCCTCTACGAAGAGTCAACAGCGACAATATGGAAATCGGAGCTACTCCGATCAAAACCCCGAAAGGTTGGATCTTAATCTATTCCTACATCAAGCATTATTTCAGCAGTACCATTAAAAAAGAATTCAGGGTTGAAGCGGTGTTATTGGATCTCGAAAATCCCCAAAAAATCATCGGGCGGATAGAAAATCCGCTTCTTGTTCCGGAAGCTCCGTATGAAAAAATAGGAGATGTTGCCAATATCGTATTCCCCGAAGGGGCACTCGTGGAAAAAAACAGTATCAGGATTTATTACGGCGCCGCGGATACGAACTGTGCGGTTGCCGAAACCCAATTTGACGAATTTATGCGTTCATTTGAAACAAATCAGCCGGGAACATTAAAATGCGTCAAATTTCCCCATAATCCTTTGCTGGAACCCATTCCGGAACACGGATGGGAATCAAAAGCGGTATTTAATCCTGCCGCCGTTGAAATAGACCAAAAAGTCTACCTTATTTACAGGGCGCTTTCGGACAACAACGTTTCAAGACTCGGACTTGCGATAAGCAATGACGGAATTCTCATCGACGAACGGCTTGACGAACCCGTTTATCCTCTGCGAAGTCCGTGCGAAAAACCCAAAGATGAAGGAAAACCCGGAGGAACCGAAGATCCGAGGATTACCCGGATCGGCAATACCCTTTATATGCTTTATACGGCATACGACGGGGATCTTCCGAGACTCGCGCTTACTTCAATCGATGTAGATAATTTTCTTAAACGGAATTGGACCGGATGGGCTGAACCGAAAATAATCTCTCCCGACAAAATCATGGACAAGGACGGAGTTCTTTTTCCCGAGCGCATCAACGGAAAATTCGTCATTTTTCACAGAATCGAACCGAATATCTGTCTCGATTACGTAGACGATCTGCGCTTTTCGGAAAATCGCCTGACAACAAAAAGTATCATTGCGCCCCATAACAGAACATGGGACGAAAAAAAGATAGGAATCAATACTCCGCCTTTTAAAACGGACCAGGGTTGGATAGTGTTTTATCACGGAATAAGTAAAATAGACGGCCATTATCGGGTAGGAGCGCTTCTGTTGGATTTCAGCGATGTAACCAAGGTCCTCGGATGGACTCCCTATCCGATACTTGAACCCGAAACTCATTTTGAAAAACAGGGATTAGTCGACAATGTGGTGTTTCCCTGCGGATATGTTATCCGGAACGGTACTGCGTATCTGTATTACGGGGGCGCGGATAAGGTCGTGTGTGGAGCCGGAATCAAAATCAGCGACCTTCTGGAATATCTGTCAAAAAGCACGGCAAAAAAATATCTGGACTATCCTTAGCCACTTACACTAATGCTGTTTATTAATCTTCGTGTTATACTACGCGTATGGCGGTTCGGAAAATTCTTGAAATAGGAGATCCTGCATTAAAACTCGACAATAAAACTATCCGTGATTTCGGTTCTTCAGACTTGAAGCTGCTTATCCGGAGTCTGAAAGATACCATGATAAAAACAGACCTCATCGGAATCGCCGCTCCCCAAATCGGAGTCAACAGACGGGTTTTTTTGACCAATCCGAAAAAAACCAAATTCAGAAAACTGCCGAAAAGCGACGGACTCCGCATATACATAAATCCCCGGATGGTCTTTCAATCTAAGGAAACAAGTCTTATCTACGAAGGCTGCGGGTGTCTGCCCGAACGGTCTGTCTTTGGACCGGTCGTACGGCCGAAAGAAATAGAAGTTGAAGCATATGACGCCCGAGGGAAAAAATTCCGTCTTCGCTGCAACGGCATCCTTGCCCGGGTTATCCAACACGAATATGACCACCTGCAGGGAATCGAGTTTCTCGAACGGGTAAAAAACAACCGAATGCTTATTTCGTGGAATATCTACAATAAGACCGTACGGAACTCTGCCGCACAACTCTCTGCCTCCGACATTACGGTACTTGAATTCAAGCCTCTATGAAACAGAATCTATTGAAAGTCACTATACGCAAATCGCTTCATGCCGTATTTCTCTTTTGTATCACCCCGCCAAACTCAAAATACTGGATTCCGGGATGCGTTGACGAACGGACAAACGAGTTTCCGATCCGCAAAGGAACCGTATATAACATGTCGTTTAAGGACCAATCAGGGATGAAGATTGTAGTAAATGATATTGAAGAAGACCTGTTTGTAGAATGGATTTCGCCTGACGCGAATTACCATTGCCGCTATACGTTTACTTCCCTGAAAAACAATTTGACCGAACTGCAATACCGGGAATGGGTAGATAACGGAAACATTGCGGACCCTTTCACGCCGGAAATCCTTTCCGGGTTAAAACTGGTTATCGAGCATCTTTCGACTTGATTTTATATAGACAAAAAGATATATAATAATTTATGAGCAGAACAAAAGTTTCGATTATCGGAGGAGGAAGAGTAGGAATTACTTCGGCATACGCAATGTTATTAAGAAATACGACGCGTGAGCTTATTCTGTTTGACCGTGACGTGGAAAAAATGAAAGGAGAACAGCTTGAGTTTGAACACAGTCTCGCTTTTCTCGGGGCAACTACCGTCAAAGCTGCGGAGTCCCTGGAAGATATCAGGGGAAGCGATGTGATTGTTTACACGGCGGGGGTCGCCCAAAAACCCGGGGAAACAAGGCTGGATCTTGCAAAACGGAACATCGGAATTCTCAAGAGCATGCTGCCGGACATAATGAAGCATTCACCGGACAGCATACTGCTTTTTGTCGCAAATCCCGTAGACATTCTCACCTACGAAGCGGCGAAAATGCTGAATTTTCCAAAAGGAAAGGTCTTCGGATCCGGAACCAGTCTGGACTCCGCCCGGTTCAGATTTTATTTATCGGAAATCCTAAAGGTTAACCCAAAAAATATTCATGCATACGTGCTTGGAGAACACGGAGACAGTTCTTTTCCCGTCATCGAACACGCAAATGTGGGCGGACAACCGCTTCTTTCGATGAACGACATTTCAAAAGATCAGGTTTATGATTCATACCAGAAAACAAGAAACGCCGCCGGAACCGTAATCGCAGCCAAAGGCGGAACTTTTTACGCCATAGGGGTTGTGGTCAATCAACTTGTTGATGCGGTTCTTCGCGACACGAAACGGGTTTTTCCGGTTTCCGTTCCCTTACATAATGAGTATGGTTTTTCCGATGTCGCGATCAGCGTGCCGTGCGTGTTGGGCAAAAACGGCGTGGAACGCATACTTACCGTCACTCTTTCCGAAGAAGAAAAACAGAAAATGTCCGAATCCGTCAGAATACTGAAAGAGCTTTCCGCATAACAGATTCTCCTGATTAATTACTCGGACCAAACAAAACCCCGCCTTTCGGCGGGGTTTATTAACGTACGGTTACCAAAGGTTATTAATACCCGCCCATTCCTCCCATACCGCTCATGTCCGGAGCACTGGGTGCCGGAGCTTTTGGTTCGGGCTTGTCGGAAACCAAAGCTTCCGTTGTCAGGATCATGGTTGCTACCGAAACGGAATTTTCTACCGCGGTTCGCACCACTTTTAACGGATCAATTATCCCCGCCTTGATCATATCTATTGTTTGGGCAGTAGCCGTTGACTCCGTATTCAGGACGTCAAATCCGAATCCTTTCGAGCTTGCACTTCGGGCTTTTGCGATAAGTTCTCCGGGATTCAGTCCGGCATTTTCCATCAACTTGGCAAACGGCGCTTCCAGCGCATCCTTTACCAATTCGAATCCGAACACTTCGTCTTTATT
>JBJKRW010000035.1:0-3681 GCA_046704445.1 Microgenomates group bacterium | reverse complement strand
CTTAAGTTCGCAAACGAAGTGCACCACTTGAGTTAGAATTGGTAACTCGAGAAAGGAGGTGCACTATGAATAAATATCATCATTTAAGTCTGGAAGAGAGGGAAAAACTTTTTGCTTGGAGATTAATGGGAATATCGTTACGGGAAATATCAAGACGGTTGAACCGATCCCATACGAGTTTGTCACGGGAACTTAAACGGCATACAAAATATGGGCAATCATATCTTCCATGTAAGGCGGATAACCAAGCAACAAGATTGGCTAATAATCAGCGATTTAAAGCTCCGTTAAAATGTCAACTGATTTTTTTGTATGTAAGGGTTCATTTACGTAAACCGTACTGCTGGAGTCCTGAGGAAATAGCCGGAAGACTATCAATTGACCATCCCGGGTATTCCATTGATGATGAAACAATTTATCGGTATATCTACTCCCAACGGACGCATACCAGAGGCATGAGATTATGGAGATATCTGGCCCTTCACCGTAAGCGAAGGATGAAAAAACATGGACGAAAGGTTAAGGCGGTGAGGCTGTCCACCGCCTTGACAATTGAAAAAAGACCAATTACTGCCAATGCCCGTCATGAGGTGGGACATTGGGAAACAGATAACGTTGGTACTATTAAAACCGATACAACAGGCATATCGGCAACGGTTGAAAGAAAAATCAGAATAGTCAGGTTAAGGAAACTTAAAGATGGAAAATCATCAACAAAAAGAAAAATACTGGTTACTCAAATGAGGAAAGAAACAATAGCTTTATGGAAAACTTTAACGATTGACCGAGGACCAGAAAACAGCCAGCATGAACAATTTACCAAACAAACATCCATTCCCGTTTATGCCTGTAATCCGTATCGCTCCTGGGAGAAAGGAACGGTTGAAAACACAATCGGAAGACTCCGCAGATTTATCCCCAAAGGACAGAGTATTGATGGTCTGACGCAAAAAGACCTCAATCAGATTGAAAGTATCATGAACAACACACCCCGCAAATGTTTAGGTTACTTGACACCGAATGAAGCGCTTGAGAAAATATTGATGACTACTTAGATACGTGGTGCACTTCCGCTGCGAATGTAGGTTTGCAGGTTTTCAAAGACGCGCATGCCTATAATATCCGACCATTTCATCCCGCGCTTTGTTTCGTAAGCTGAACAGAACATAGTATATATATTATTTCGGGGCTTGTTTTTTTATTATGGTTAACCCCTGCCGATAATATTGCATCCAACGCTCCATAAATATTCTGATCACATAATCGCTCAATAAATATAGTCCTTGGGATTCTGCCAGACCCCGCAATTCCGACATTGCAGAAAGAACATTGCTTATATTCCCTTTATATCCTTCACGAGTACTCTCTCCTGACAGAATCAATCCGGGAAATACACCGGTCGCATACGGTCGTGAGGGTTCAAAATCCATCGTAATTTCCCAGATCGGACCTTCTTCTCCGGGGGTAAAAAGAAACTCTTTCAATATATTATTAATTAACAACTCCGCATTTTCTCCGGATATTTTTTTGTCTTTCATCACCCTAATCAAGCTCCACACGCATGGTAATGCGGATTCTAATAACATCCGCTTTTCGGTGTCCGAAAACTTTTCGTAACGAATCGGGGCCAGCATTGAATCAAGAAGCTCCAGATTAATATTTGCCGGACTGCCGTTCTGCGCAACATGCAACGCCGCATACATGACATTGGAGGCGAGTGCTAATTTTTGTTTGTCGTTTAACAGACCGTCAATCGGCCCGGCAAACTTTCCTTCTGAGTATAGAACTTGAAATAATTTTTCGGCGGTCATTTCTCCGGGTTCCGCATGTACCCGCGCCTCTTGCCATACGGTAACACCCAATTTTGCCAATAAAAGCCGTTGATCAGCGTTTAAACCGCTCCAATTCACTATTCTTGTAAATACCGCAGACACCGCATTTCTCTTGTTTTCGTTTAATACATTTTTATGTGCAACTATTTTTCTATAAGGTAAAGTCATGAATTCCGCCAGAGAAAACCTGTCTTCGATCTGCGCGGGATCAAGTCCGCTTGTATGTTGAACACCCGGCAGCACTTCGTCGACAACCCTGCCCAATAACTGCATTGTCCTATCCAGTTGTTGCCCGCTTGATTCCGGATTTGACGCTACCGCATTAAGAACCGGAAGAATATTGTGAATAATCACGAGCCGCTCCGCAGCAATTTCATTCTTCCTCATATACCCCTGCTCGTCATAGTCTTTCGCTTGTGCCTGAGGACCAAGTCCAAGCTGGCAGGTATCCAATGACTTATTGATGTCTTTCTCTTGACCCTTCGCTAATATCTGCAACCGGTTATTAACCAACTGATCCAGAATATATGCGGAACGCAATTGCACGAAATCAAGAGAATCATGTCCGCGTCTATTTCTACTGGAGATAAGTCTACGAAGATTCGAAGGCTGTCTACCTTCTACATAAAGACTCCCATCTGGGAAATATGGATTAGTATATGCAGATTCTCTTGACATTGATTTGTAAGCGACATTATATCCTTTATATCAGGTAAAGTCAATATTATTAACGGACGAATAATTTGTTAATAGTTACGAAAGACTGTATAAATTTTTCATTCATTTGGTATATAATTATCCCTTATGAAGCGCGTCGCAATTATAGCTCTCGGAATACTGTGTGCTCTTATTTTGGTTACGGTAATCAAATTTAACCAGTTTTATTCAAAAATTTACACGCCGAAAAAAAACGGAACGACTCAGGTTTCAAAAACAGCATACAATATTCTGCTTTTCGGATATGGAGGAGCCGGCCATGACGGACCATATCTCACGGACACCATTATCCTCGCCCATATAGATCTTAAAGAAAAAAGAGTTTCGCTCATATCAATTCCCCGTGACCTTTGGGTAAAATTGCCGACCAAATCCGGAACCGATTTTTATACGAAAATCAACTCAGTCTACCAGATGGAGCTTTTTCCGGATAACTATCCCGATCTTGATCCAAAATACTTGGGAACAAAAACCGATGCGCAGCTTATAAAATACGTGATCGGTACAATTATCGGACAGCCTGTTGACTATTACATTGCACTGGACTTTTCCGCTTTCACGAAATCCATCGATGCGTTGGGAGGCGTGGATGTCCGCGTACAAAAATCTTTTGAAGACAATCAATATCCGGTAGACGGCAAGGAAAAAGATCTGTGCGGAAAGGATGACGAATTCCACAAAATCGAGCCTTTTCTGAAACCGGGCTTTGACCCGGCTCAACGCGTGCAGGTTCTTCAGGATCCGAAGCTCGATGAATTTCTCAAAAACGCAACAGAATCTCCCGAACTTGCATTTCCCTGCAGATACGAAACCATAAAATTTACCAAAGGAATCGTACATATGGACGGCGCAACCGCGTTAAAATTTGTCCGCTCCCGACATTCTCTGCAGGACGGATCGGATTTCGGACGGGCCGCAAGACAGCAGCAGCTTATCGAAGCGGTCAAGGAAAAAGTCATCAATATCGGATTTATTCCTAAGGTTATTCCTCTTTTGAATGAACTCGGGAATCATATCAAGACAGATCTGAGCATCGACGATATGAAAAAGTTCTGGGGAATCGCTAACTCCGCCTCGGAATTTAAAATCTCCAGTTTTGTGATAAGCGATCAGAATTTGCTGAAAGACAGTT
>JBJKRW010000034.1:0-9172 GCA_046704445.1 Microgenomates group bacterium | reverse complement strand
ACCCGCTTGCCAGTAAAAAAATAAGCGTGGCATATATGAAAATCAAAGGACGACATCCGGAAAAAAATGACTCCTTTCTTGTCGAACATGTGTGCAATTTCATAATGTATGTAACTAAAGGAAAAGGAATCGTATTTGCCGGAAATCAAGCTATACGGGTACAAAAAGATGATGTCGTTTATATTCCCAAAAATACCCGTTTTGCAGTAGAGGGAATATTCGAATATGTTACCGTGGACTCGCCCGGATTTTATCCGGAGCAATCCGAAGAAGTTACACATTCGTAAGAAAATCATGAAACTCAAAGACAAAGTAGCAATCGTGACAGGATCTTCTAGGGGAATCGGCCGTGCAACGGCAATTCTATTTGCAAAGGAAGGGGCAAAAGTGGTGATCGTCTACAAAACACAAAAAGAAAAAGCCGAGGAGGTTAAAAAACTTATCGGCAAACAGGCATTGTTTATACAAGCCGACCTTACTAAAGAAAACGAAGTGAAAGAGGTTGTCAAAAAAACGATGGACGAGTTCCGAAGAATCGACGTGCTCGTAAACAACGCAGGAGAAATCATCCGGCCGGGAGATTGGACAGGCGATATAAAAACCTGGAAAGACACCCTGGATGCCAATCTCACGAGCATGTGGCTTATGTTGAAACACGTTACGCCGATTATGATGAAGCAGGGATACGGAAACATAGTTAATCTCACCTCAACGGTAGGTATGTTGGGAGTCGCCCCCGTACTCGCCTACTCATGTGCAAAAGGAGGAGTAATATCCTTAACAAAAGGTTTTGCAAAACAGCTCGCACCCGATATTAGGGTAAATGCGGTCGCACCGAGCAACGTAATGACGGATATGACCCGTGGAGCAGGACAGGAACTTATTGACCGGATGAAAAAAAACACTCCCCTACAAAGAATTGCCCTACCTGAAGAACTGGCAAGGGCAATCCTTTTCCTCGCGTGCGACGACTCGAGTTATATAACCGGTCACATTCTGGTTGTTGACGGAGGATATAGTTTAAAATAAAGTATGCCGTATCTTTTTGCATGGATCGCTACCTTCGCTTCCGGATCGATCACTGTAATTCAAAAATTGACCACTAAGCATTCTGTAAGCAACCAATGGCTTTTTATCTTTGTTTTTTCACTATTTACTCTTTTATTTACCATCCCTCTTGCTGTTATTAATCGCGTAACACCACCCTCCCAATGGCAAAATATTTTTTTTGCTGCATTATGTTCTGATCTTTTCTGGGTTTTTTTTATTTGGGCCCTACATAGATTGGACGTAACCGTTATCAGTCCATTATTCAATTTTAGAGGGGTATTCGGATTATTCCTGGGAATAATCCTTCTGGGAGAATCTCTTGGTTCTCATCAAATCATTCTTGTTTTTCTTATCATTATATCCGGTGTTTTTATCACGTTAGACGAAAAATTTAAATTTTCTTCTTTTTTTAAACCTGCCGTCGGAATTGCCTTGCTCGCGATGCTTTTTCTTGCATTAAACGGATATTTTATCAATAAGGCTGCGACACAAAATACCTTCTGGCAATTAACCTTATGGCAAGGAATTTTTGCACAGCTATTGTTTGCATTCACTATTCCGTTGTTTTTGCATGATTTGAAAAAACTGAAAATAAAACAGATATTTGTTATGATGATCATCGGAGCCATAAGCGTCATTTACAATCTTGCGGCAAACAAGGCTTTTACCGCAAACGTAAGCATCAGCTCTGTTATTATTTCGCTTCCCGCCTCAATGATTATTGCTTTTATCTTTTCGATTTTTGCCCCCAAACTGCTTGAAAGACATACCATGAAAGTCTACGCAATTCGATTCACGGCGGCCGCAATCATGATATACGGAGCTTTACAATTGGCGCATTAGTTTAAGTTTCTGTTTACAATTATATCTATGAAAAGAAAAATATTTTTCGTACTTTTATTATTTGCCGTTGTCGGACTTATCGACGCAAGTTATCTTACCTATGAACATTACTCGAACATTATTCCTCCCTGTTCTATCAACAGAATACTTCCCTTTTTTTCTGATTGCGGGATAGTGCTTCGCAGCAAATATTCAGTAATTCTCGGCGTTCCTGTTGCATTGCTCGGCTTTATTCATTATCTGATTCTTACACTGGTGATCGGCCTGGCAATAATTACAAATAAAAAGCTTTGGTGGTTTTGGATTTATATACAAGCATGGGCAGGAGCGTTATTTTCGCTATATCTTATGTTTCTTCAGCTCTTCGTTATTAATAATATCTGCATGTATTGTACGCTCTCCGCACTTACCAGCTTCACGCTTTTTGCCCTGGCGTATATGATTTTGGAGTACGAGAGAAAATTCATATATATTTACGCGGCAGGGTGGAAATACCGCAATCTGTTAAAGCCTTTTTTGTTTCTTACCGATCCAGAGTTCATTCATGAACGCATGTTGTCTTTGGGCGAATTTCTTGGATCTGTTACGCCCTTCAAACATATTATTTCGCATGCCCTGCGACTCAAACATTTCCCGCTTCATCAAAAAATTTTGGGCATCGAGTTCACCAACCCGACAGGATTATCCGCAGGATTTGATTATGAAGCGTCTCTCCCTTTCATTCTTCCCGGTTTAGGATTCGGGTTTGAAACAATAGGAACGATCACCAACAAGCCGTACCGGGGAAATCCTCCTCCGAGACTCGGCAGGCTACCTGAATCCAGATCCCTTCTGGTCAATAAGGGGTTTAAAAATAAGGGAGTTGAATATATAATCGAAAAACTTAAAAACAAGAAATTTGAAATTCCCGTCGGAATCAGTATCGGAAGAACAAATTCTCAAAAACTTACGACACAGGCACAAAGCGTGAAAGATGTAGTCGATGCCTTTAAAACGTTCGAACACGGCCACGTGGAAAACGCATATTATGAATTGAATATCAGTTGCCCGAACCTGTTCGGCAACATATCTTTTTATCCCCCAAAACAATTGAAAGAATTACTCGACGCCATGACTTTGCTTAAAATAAAAAAACCCGTATTCGTAAAAATGCCCATAGAAAAGAATAATAAGGAATTTCTCGATATGCTGTCGGTACTTTCCCGTTACCGGTTTGTAAAAGGGGTTATTATCGGCAATCTCCAGAAAAACAGAAAAGATCCGGCGCTTGTCAGGAAAGAAGTGGAAAGATGCGGCAAAGGTAACTTCAGCGGTAAACCCTGTGAACAAAGATCGAATGAGCTGATAGGCCTTGCGTATAAAAAATACAAAAAAAAATTCGTGATTGTTGGCTGCGGGGGCGTATTTTCCGCACAAGACGCGTATAAAAAAATAAAACTCGGCGCATCGCTCGTGCAGTTAATTACCGGCATGATTTTTAACGGTCCCACGGTTATCGCGCAGATCAATCTGGAACTTGTATCCTTACTCAGGGCAGACGGATTCGCCCATATTTCAGAAGCGATAGGAAAAGATATTGGTTCATAAGGTTTTTAAAGTTAATAAAGTTTATTAAGATTTTGTTTTTTTCCTTTGAACTTTACATACTTTAAAAACTCTATAGACTTATTACATGAAAACAAAAAAAGAGATTTCTGCCGGAGGAATTGTTTTTAAAAGACAGGGAAACAATATACTTTGGCTTATCTGCCAGCATTCTCAACACAAAGGATGGGTGTTTCCCAAAGGACTGGTCGGTGACCATGACGAAAAAGAATCCATGCAAATGGCGGCGCTTCGCGAAGTCAAGGAAGAAGGAGGAGTAGGAACAGAAATTGTCAATCAGACACCCGTTAAAATCCAGTATACATATCAATGGAAAAATTCTCCTCACGGCGGCACCACGGGACAAACTATGTTTGTAAATAAAACCGTGTATTATTTTCTCATGGAGTTTGTATCCGGAGATCCGAAAGATCATGACTGGGAGATGACGGATGCGAAATTCGTATCCGAGGAAACAGTGAAAAAAACACTCACCTATTCTTCCGACAAAAAAGCGTTTGATGCGATACTTCAGCTTTTCAGGGCATTGAAATAAACTCTCAATGCTTCATAAACCTTGTTTTTCTTGACAAAAACACGGGTAAAAGTGCTCTTGTCAACCCAAAGATATTGATCATGCTCGTCGCTTAATCTTACATTTCCCGAGATATATTCGCAGGAAAAAAATACAAGATAGATTTTTTTTCCTCTGTTTCTGTGAACCGAATTCTTTGAGAATTCGAAATAGTCGACATAATAAGGACTCCCTACTTTAATTTTTAATCCGGATTCTTCCCTCACCTCCCTCTGCAGCGCTTTTATGAAATTATGTTCTCCTTCCTGGATCTTTCCTCCGGGAAGATCGAAGTTTCCTGGTTCGGGCAACGGATCGTGAAGCAGAAGTATTTTTCCCTCCCTGTTAATGACTGCTTTTTGTCCGACGCAAAACAGCGCATCCTGTTTAATCATACCTGCGATTCCATCACTTTAAACTGTTCTTTTGGCCAAAGTTCGGTATTAAAAAATTTTATTCTCTGTGGAGTGATTTTATACACCTTCGAAGTTCCCGCCTCAAGGAATTTTTTCGGATCGGCAAGTTTTTCTCCTTGATTTCCTGCTATAAGCTTGTTCCACATTTTAAACATCCATTCGAGTTGTGTAAGGATGTTGACCGGCCGAGCGGTTCCCCAAATCTGCAGGCCTTTTTGGGGTTTGTAAATCGGCTGACTGGAATCGGCAATGGCCACCGCCACCTTGCTGTTTTTCTCGATCGCCTGACAGTGTTCCCTCCATTGTTTACTGAGAAAATATAGATTGAGGTCGGAATCATGTACATAATAAAGGTTTGCGATCCAGGGAAAATCTCCAAATGTGGCAACCGACATCAACCGTTGTGTTTTCAAGTACTCGTCGATTTGTTTTTTAAGATCCATACGGAGCGGGATACGAGAATCGAACTCGCTTCTCTACCTTGGCAAGGTAGCATACTACCGGTGTACTAATCCCGCATTTCCTTGGCTAACATATCTATCCAAGTTCTTATTTTAACACTTAATTCCGTATTTGAGAAATAAATATTACACATTCCGTTTGTAACTTTATGTTGTGTCAATTTACTCCTGCTTGGTAGAATTTGCGTTTTAATAAAGTTATTTTCACTAATCTTAAGATTTTTAGACCAAAATCTTAACGCATTCTTCTCGTTAATATCACCGTAAATAAAAAGCGCTGCTCTTAGCTTTACTTCAGGGATTTTAAGAGTCTTGCGATAAAATTTTATTATAACTTTGAGCATTCTTTCATCCGAGTTAACTAGAGAAACACGACCACTATCTGTTTTTTCTCCTTCTCCCCAATAAATTGATAATCCTGTCAGAAAGAGCTTATCCTTTTTTAAGATATCATACTCTAATCTCGCTTCCTTACGATATTTTTCATAACGTCTTAAAGCATTGGCGTGTTTTAAGGCATTTATCTTTCTGAGATAATTAGAATTTTTTATTCTGGACTGATCAATTAATTGGAGCTTTATAATTTCTGACCACTTTTTATTAGATAACCAATCGCATAAAGTACTCTTAGATCTATTGCATTTTTTGCCTATTCGATTATAACTCATCCCTTTTTTTCTTAATCGAAGCACTTTTTGGTATAGGCTAAGTCTTTTCGGATTGACGGACATATCATAAGCGATATATTAGTGTTAGTTCAATATCTCAAACGATATATTTCTTACATATTGTACATTGGATAGATTACGAGAATCATGAATAAATATTTGAACTATTTTTATTGAGTTGGGTGAGAGGAAATTCTACGGCTAGACTACGCAAAAATCGATTAAAAGCATACATAACAAACAAGACGGAATCCCTCAAGACTCTATCATTGTGCGTTTTATGAAGATAAGATTTCGCTGCTCGGATTGAAAAAAACATATCTTCGGTTTACCGGCACCTTATACACACCCTTTTTTCTGCATCGACACATCAATCCAAACATAGGACAGACCTTTTTAGGTCTGTCCTTTTTGTGCCGAGGGTCAGAGTCGAACTGACATCTGAGGTTTTTCAGACCCCCGCCGTGACCACCTTGGCTACCTCGGCATTCGCTCGGTTGTGCGCTCGCTTGGATTCGGACCAAGGACATCCACTTTATAAGAGTGGCGCTCTACCGCTGAGCTACGAGCGCAGATCTTACCCTTAAATTATAGCAGATGTTTTTATTCCGTCCTTCCCCTTACAATAAAATAAGAAGTGGACCTACCGAGAATTGAACTCGGATCTTGGCAATGCGAATGCCACGGTCTGCCGTTAACCTATAGGCCCAAAATTTAATGTCCTTTGACTTCGCGGGATCTAATCCGGCTTGGTCCAGGACTAATTACTCCTGATCCCTATTACATATCGGAAAAGAACAGTCGAGTACGCCCGGAGAGAATTGAACTCTCATCAAAGGCTCCGGAAGCCCTTATTCTGTCCGTTGAACTACGGGCGCAATTAACTTATTATACCGCTACGCTATAAAAATGCCAGCGGGATACAATCAATATATTCAAATATTCGGCGCAAAAATACGTCCGATGATATACAATTATCCTATGAAAACAATACAAGTACATAATTTAAGCAAATATTACCGGGTTTATAAAAAAAACCCGGGCTTTATGGGCTCGCTGCAGTCCCTGTTTCATAGGGAACATTATGAGGCAAAAGCGGTGGACGATATCTCGTTTGAAATCGAAGAAGGTGAACTGATAGGATTTATTGGCCCGAACGGCGCGGGAAAAACCACCACGCTTAAATGCCTATCCGGGTTATTGTGGCCAACCAAAGGAAACATCTCCGTTCTCGGTTACACGCCTTTTGACCGCAAAAGGGATTTTCTTTCACGGATATCGCTTGTCATGGGGCAGAAAAATCAATTATGGTGGGATCTTCCCGCTTACGAAACTTTTTTACTGAACAAGGAAATTTACCAGATCGAAAAAAATAAGTTTAAATCAATGGTAGAAGAACTATCCAGCCTGCTGCAAGTGGAAGACATTCTTCACGTACAGGTACGGAAACTTTCGCTCGGACAAAGAATGAAATGCGAATTGATTGCCGCATTGCTGCATTCTCCTAAGGTGCTTTTTCTTGACGAACCCACCATAGGGTTGGATATCGTCATGCAAAAAAACATCCGGAAATTCATTAAAGAATACAATGTGCGTTCAAATGCGACCATAATCCTGACAAGTCATTATATGGACGACGTCGAAGCCTTATGCAAACGGATTATCATTATAGATTTCGGCAAGATTATTTTCGACGGAAACCTGGAAAACATTATCAGGAAATATGCGAAAAATAAGCTTCTGACCGTGATGTTCAATAAACCTGTCGAACGGAAAACCTTGCAGAGATTTGGCGAGATCAAGGAATATCAGCCGTTACGGGTGGAACTGGCAATTCCGGTTCTGCAGGCGCACAATGCCGCAAGCGAACTATTGAAAAACTATCCAGTTGAAGATTTGAATATTGAAGATCCCGACATCGAGACCATTATCAGATATATCTTTCTTACCAAAAAAGTTTAATATGCGTATCCTACGGATATTCGGACTCCATTTCGAACAATGCCTCGAATACAGATCCAGGGCCTTTGTCTGGTTCCTGGTTTCGCTGTTTAACCCGCTGCTGTTTATTCTTTTCTGGGTCGGCGCATTCCAAGGAAGACATGAAATTGCGCCTTCGTGGACCATGTCGTCGGTCACCTCATATTATTTCCTGCTGACTATGGTCGCGGCAACGCTTATGTCGCATACCGAAGACGATATTGCCCGGTTTGACATTCAGGAAGGCGAACTGGTCAGATATCTCCTTAAACCGTTTTCATATTACTGGATGAAATTTTTTGAAGAGCTTCCCTACCGGCTTCTGCAGGGTTTTTACGCAATTGTCGTATTGTTTCTTTTCTACCATTTTTTCGGAAGTCTGATTGTCGTTTCACATGATTGGACTATTCTTCTTCTGAGTATATGCATCTGTGTGTTTGCGTTTTTCCTTTCTCATTTGTTCAAGATGATAATCGGCCTTATCGCGTTCTGGACTACGGATATTCTCGGGATTTACAATCTGGTCGATATTACGCTTCTGATTTTTGCCGGCTATATTGTTCCTATTCAGCTTTTCTCCCCGCTTTTATACCGCATCTCCGTTTCATTACCCTTCGCCTATATGATCTATTACCCTGTCGTAGCATTTCAGGGAAAACTCAACGTGGCAGAATTGTTTCACATACTGTCGATTCAGGGATTCTGGATTGCGGTTTTTTTCCTTATGTACCGGTTTATGTGGTCCAGAGGACTTAAAGAATTTTGCGCCGTAGGGCAATAACATATGAAACAATATATTGATACATTCAAAGCATTGCTCCGCCTCAATGTTTCCAGATATCTGGCATACCGTGCAAATTTTGTTAATTCGCTTTTTTCCAGTCTCATCTGGAGTATTTTTTCTTTTCTGTATATTATTCTTCTCACCTCGAAAACACCGGTCGTATACGGATGGACCCGCAATCAGCTTATCCTTCTCATGGGGTTGTACAACATTGTTATCGGTGGATTCTTCCATGGTTTTTTCTCAAGAAACTTCGACAGATTTTCCGAAAAGATACATATGGGCAAACTGGACGCAATTCTGCTCAAACCTATCGATTCTCAGTTCTCGATGAGTTTCGAGCTTGTAGCCTATACGCAATTCGCCAGGCTTTTTGTGGGGTTGGGCGTGTCCGTTTATATTATTCAGGCAGATCACATCAAGGTCACGATGGCGGGCCTGTTAGGGTTTTGTCTTTTGTCCGTATTCGGAATTACTCTACTCTACTCCATCTGGTACATCGTAATGACCTTTACCGTATGGTATACAAAACTTTCTAACCTTACGGATCTTTTATATCATCTAAATGACATCTCGAGATTTCCGCCGAAGATGTTTTCCGGACTGAAAGCGTTTGGCCTGTTCCTGATCCCTTACACGCTTCTTCTTATCACACCGACAAAAACACTCATCCAACACATTACGTTCCTTGATGCAATTGAACTCATTATTCTTTCTGTTTCTTTTCTTATTCTCTCAAGAAAATTCTGGCGTTTCGCGCTCAAGTCGTATACCAGCGCAAGTGTTTAGATCCGTCACAGCCAAAAGAACAG
>JBJKRW010000033.1:0-8358 GCA_046704445.1 Microgenomates group bacterium | reverse complement strand
ATTCAGTAATGCATCGGGATCCTCCGGTCCATCTGTCAGTGCAGAGTTTTACTGTTCCGGAGATGTACTCAATTACGATAACTGGGAATGGATATCCGACCCGCAATACGGCAATACATACTATTGTGTAGGTTTTAATGCGCGGCCGAACGGAAAAATAACAATACACAAAAATGTGGATACTGCGGCTGAAAGTGACAAAGATGTGAACTTTCATTTTACCGTGACAAAGTCAGGAGAAACAATCCCCCTTAAGGAAACGGACGTATCCGCGAACAATCCGCAGTCAGTTGAATTGGTTTCCGGAACGTACACAATAAGCGAAAATATACCCGACGACATAAAAGATGAATGGATTCAGCGGAGCGCAACATGTGAAAACACGGAAACAGGGTACTCAACGACAAATCTCAATAATGTAATCGTAAATAGCGGAGATTCCGTCGACTGCTATTTCGGCAATTCTAAAAAGGCGGAACTGTGGTGGTATAAGATTGATCGAAATCTTGGACCGGAACAATCCGTTGCCGGACATATCATGGTTAAGGATTCCTGGAGTTCAATGTTAGACGACGGGACAGAAGGTCCGAGGAATACGGACGTATCCACAGCCGATGCATTTAACAAAAGCGTAAGTTATGATCATATTTTTGTTCCGGCAGGCACCCATACGTTCAAGGAAGATTCTCAACCCGGATGGGCCTTTGCATGGGGGAGATGTCAGGATGAAACCAATGCGGTCGCGTCGGGTTGGGGATCAAACATTGATACGAATCAGAGCATGCCAGGAGTACAGCAAGTGTTCGGTCCAAAGGCACCGAGTTCGTCACCGGACTACGGTCCGCTTGGGACATCTTCAAATTCGTATGCCGATCTTAGTCTTTCGGCAGGACAACGCGTTTATTGTGTACTGTATAACGAAAACATAGGAACAATAACGTTGCATAAATTCGAAGATTCAAACAACGACGGATTGATGCAGGATGGAGAAAATTTGCTTTCCGGTTGGGACGTAAGCGTGGGCACAGGAAACGGAACCTTATTGACCAAACAAACTGACGGTAACGGGATCGCGGACTTTGACGGACTGGTCGCGGGTGAATATTTTGTGAGCGAAACACAGCAGTCGGGATATCAGCTGTCGAATATTTACTGTTCCAACCAGAAACAGGAAACACCGGATCTTTCCAATAATCATTCCGTAGAATTGGGAGCGGGAGATCAGATTGATTGTTATATGGCAAATGCACCGTTAGGAGACATTCACGGATATAAATGGGATGACATAAACGGAAACGGGCAGTTTGATGAAGGAGAAAACAAAATGGGCGACTGGAAAATATTTATTGACCGGAATGATAACCAGCGCTTTGATGAGGACGAACCTGCGATGATGACCGTAAGCAGTGGTCCCGACCTCGGATGGTACTGGTTTAAAGGATTGTTGCCCGGTACTTATACTATTTGTGAAGAACAGCAACCGGGATGGACGCAGACATATCCGACACCCGCCTGTCATTCTGTGACTTTGCCTTACGGGCAGGAAGAACTTACGCAATCTGTGCAGAATTCAGTATTTGCTCCGGATTTTGACTTCGGTAATCAGTATATAACGCCGGAGTTCAACATCTCCAAATCGAACGACGCGGCAGGGGATATGTCGCCGGGCGGGAGTGTTACGTTCACCATAAAAATAAAAGCACTATTAAACAGCTTATTCAATGTCTCAGTAAAAGATTTATTGCCGGCAGGATTTAGCTATCATCCGGGAAGCTGGACGGCCTATTCGAATATCCATGGGGCCATGAGCATTTCCGAACCCGTCTATCATTCCCCGGGCACTTGGAATATCGGGGGTATGGATAAAGACGAAGAAATCGTCTTGACCTATTCCGCCGATATTTCTTCCGATCAAAAACCGGGTCTTTACAAAGATATCACATGGGCCGTCGGAAGCGAGAAATCGGATGAGTCGTCGGACCGCATTCTGGCACAGGCGCAGACAGAGGGGTATCTCGGGAATACTTTTGTCGGCACCGACGTAACCGTGGCAAAAGAACAACAGGCTTCTGCGGATATAAATATCGTCAAGAATGAAGAAGGTCAGGTATTAGGGGCGTCAACCAGCATGTTACCCGCAACAGGAGGAGAAACAGGATGGATCATATTTGCGGGTACCCTTGTCATGATGGGATTATTAATGGTTATATTCGGATTTATGATGAGAAAAAAAACAAATAAACGATGGATTTCCGTGATGAGACGGGTATTATTGTTCGCTCTGTTGTTTTTACTCTTTGGGGCACGCATGCCGGAAGTATCCGCCGCTGCATCTTCGCTTTACATAAGGATGGCTCAACCGAAAACGCCGACTTATATAGACAATTTTGATCTTACGTTTGTCGCTCTTGACACTTCCGATTCCCCTCTTCCTTTGACCGTACAGTGTTTTAAAAAAGGTCCGGGTGAAGGATTATATACTCAGTTCGGATCGGATATTCCGATACAGGCAGGGGGTAATACGGGAATTTGCCCAATTTCCCCGGCAGTTCTTTCCCAGAACGGGACGTACAATTTCTATGCAACCGTTACGGACGGCATCACAACGGTTTCAAGTGCCGACGAGGGATTTATTTCCGTCGATTACAATACAAGCGGACCGGGTACGCCGTCCAGCTACGGAAAGGAACATATTTCCGAATGTCAGAACAAGATAACATTCAGAACGGCAGATGACGGCGGTAAGACCGTTAAAGTTGAAATTTACAGAGCCGCTTCGTCAAGCTTCGGTTTGGACGCAGGCACAAGAATTTCCACAATATTCATAGGATCAAGTCAGGACGGAAATTATACGAATACCGTGCCTGATTGCAATAAAACGTGGTATTATGTCATTCGGGCGTTTGATACATACGGAAACGGTTCGGGAACAATCGGAGACAGTATTGTCAATATAATTTCCCCGTCGACGACTTCCTACACATCTGCAGAACAACAAAGTGCCCTTCCCGTGGAAAATGTGGTGCTCCCCGGAGGTGAAACCCAAGGATCTGTACTGGGAACCGAAACGAATGACGTATCCTCGACGCAGGAAGGAGAAATAAAGGGAGAGGCGACACCAAGCGGTCAACCGGAAGTCGTAAAGAGCCGCAATTTTTCATTTCTGTCAATTGCCGAAGAAATACTCCGCAGAAAAAAATTGGCATTAGGTATTGTATTCATAATTCTTCTTATTCTCGTGATTGCGTATTATGTCTTTATCAAGCAAAAATCAAAATCCTCCTGACAATCGTATCTCGACAATTGTTATTGTTATGGGGCTGTCGGCTTTTTTTTTGGGCATAAGTTTGGGTGCGCTTATCCTATTTCCTTCGTTTTCTCAAGAACTCGGTTATTACTCACACACCCAATTAGGAATGAATGTGCCCGGAACGTCAAAAGATTCCGATGTTCCTGTTCCCATAGACACAAAATTCGGAATTGTTGTCCCTAAGATACGGGCAAACGCAGTGATAGTCGCCGACGTGGACCCGCGGAATGCTTTAACATATCAGCACGCTCTCTCCAAGGGGGTTGCCCACGCCTTAGGTTCCGCATATCCGGGGCAACACGGCAACGTGTTTTTATTTGCGCACTCTTCGGCTAACTGGTATGAGGCGAACCGCTACAATTCCGTTTTTTATTTAATTCATCATCTTGAAAAAGGCGACGAACTGTATCTGTACTATCAAAACAGAAAATATGAGTACGTGGTATCAGACAAGAAGTTAACGGATCCGTCAGAGATTAAGTATTTAAATTCTCAGGCGAGCGATGAAACCGTTACCCTGATGACCTGTTGGCCTCCCGGTACAACTCTGCAGAGGTTGATTGTAATAGCTAAGCTCAAATCTGCTTGACGGAATTTTTCTTATTTTAATATTTCTTTACAATTCAGGAAATTGATGAAGGTAATTCTTTATTGAACGAATGCGCGGGAGGGGATGGAAGCGTAACCCATGCGGTACCGGCCGAATTTGGTGCATGGCAGCCGTAAAACAGTTAGTGATGTTATTTATGAATTAAAAGCAGTGCATTGGGGATATTTCTTCCCGGACCTGCTTTATAGCCGTTATACCAAAGAGCGGTTGATCCTCCATCGTCAAGATTTAATGAGTTTTGGATTCCCAGTGAATTCATCACCTTCGCTTCTTCTGTGACCGTGGCGTTGAATACGACGCCGATATATACCGTATTTCCGGTCGAACCGACAAAACTTCTTGATGTTTTCTGGCTAAGTTTCGCTTCACCCGTGTTTCCCGCAAGATTAATCTGGCCGTTAAGCGTGAGAAGAGGATGGTTTGCGATCACGGAATCGGCTCCGGTGTCACGTCCCCACTGCAGAGATTCCGTTACGAATCGAGCGCTGTTGCCGGAAAAAACAGCGGCGGGAACGGTGCTGTATACATTATTTGATGAGTTAAAGTAAATTTTATTTTTATTCATAAGAAGCGTATCAAAAGAGTTGGATTTTCCGGCGCAGCTGGGATAATCGGAAGGGCAAAAAAACGAACCGTTTATTCCTGCAAACGCAGAATTCCTCGAGACGAAATCGTACAGAGACAGAACGGGACAGTTGTCTGAACAGTCGGAATTTGAAGCCGTATCCACTATGACACGTGTCGAATTAAGGTCAGCGGCAATAATTTCAACGGTAAAACTACCGAGATCTGTACTGACCTGTTGAATCTGATAGCCTGATCCGGGAGGCGAATTGCTTGAAACCACATTCCGGACCGGTTGCAGCAGCGCATTGATTCTATCTTGTTCTTTGGTAAGCGCGGTATCCAAAAGGCTTAGTTGGCTTTCTGCAGAAGCATAGTTTTGTTTTGAGAGCAGCGATAAGATATCGGCAAATTGTTTATCAAAATCACCTGTTTTTGAGGAAGTAATTTTTAAATCCGAAAGATTCTCATACAAGGCCGCAGTTTGCTTGTAGGAGGATTCAATGCTTGCGATTTTCGACTCCAACGCTTTATTTATCTTATATTGATCCTGTGCTTTGAGTGCCGATAGGGCTTTATTTGTGATTTTAAGCCGTTCTTCCAGCTTTAGATTCTTTACCTCAAATTGTTTTGCGTTATAGGATAACTTACATATAATGAAAATCGAAACAGCGAAAGCGGCGATTATGAAGCAACTGATTACGAGTGCAAATAGTTTATTATATTTATTAAATATTTTTTTTATTAATCCCATATTGTTCAGTCTAGCACAGTGCCCATTAAGAACAGGTTAAAAGAATTTCCGTAAGGTTTTTATATTCTCTTGATCAGGTTTTGGACGGAGATAAGCAACGCTTCGGCGTATTGGGGTTTTTTTACCATATTTTCATCCGCGTTTTTAAGTTTTTTATCAATTATCTCGATAAGCGCCTTTTGTGTTTGGCTTATTTTCCGTTTCGATTTGGTCAATGACTGTATACGTGTGTTAAACTTCTTATGTAGAAGAAAAATGTTTAATTTTAATTTCAGACCGGAAGACTTGAGTAATTCGTATTCGGGAATATTTGTGGAAAGCAGTTCCAACTTGGATAACAAAACAATTATTTGATTGATTTCTTCGGAATTTTTTTTACTATTTATCAGATTACAGGCAGTTTCTGCAATTTTTTTTGTCTCCAGTCGGGATTTCGAGTACTTTTTTTGCGTATAATACTTTTGTGCTGTTTTCAGCCGATCCAGTATCTTTTTTTTGTCTTTTATGGAAGAAACCGAGATATAGTTTTTTAGTTCCTCAAACAGTCCAGAGGTTGTTATAGGAAAATTATATTCATCTATTTGTCTATCGGGGTTGTTTTTTTGTATGAAACCGTTCAGCGTTGTCCAATCATCGTTTGTTTCTGTTATGTGCGCACGCAGTACCTGATAGTTTCCCGGACCCAATCCCTTTACTGAAAGAGTATATTGAGAAGTGGGAGGGTTGGGTATAAATATAATTCCGTTCTGTTCCTGGTAGGTCTGTCCGTTCATCTTAAGAGAAATTGTTGCAGGAGATTTAATCATGAAAATAAGTGACGGAGAAATAACGGTAGGTCCTCCTTCAATAATTTGGTTATCTTGATATGAAATTCCCAGTGTATCAAAAATCGAACTTATGGCCTCTTTTGAGTAAATGATCTCTCCGTGGTCTTTATTGAGCGTGATAATCCGATTGCCGATTCCTGCGCTTTGAGAAAGTATGAGATAATCTCCTATTTGTTTTTTTGACGAGACGGGCTTTCCGTCAGGATAAAAGTCAAGCAAGGAGTCCAAAGCCGTCCTTCGGTCAACTGTATATCCAAACAATGTATTTCCTTTTTCGCCCTTATATGTAGAAAGTACGGGAAACAGCGCGGAGTCTTGGGGGAGCTGTCCAAAGGCGGTGTTTTGAATTGTCAGCGACGATCTGCTGAGAACCGTATTATCAGGTCTATATAAGAAATCATAGGAAGGAAATAGATCTTTTAACACCGGAAGCTCTCTCTGCAGAGTCTGTTTATCTGTTTCCGGAAAATTACGGTGAAGTTCAAGCACGAGTTTCTCCAGAAGCCAGAGCGTTGTATCGGTCCGGTCAATTTCTCCCGCCTCAAGAGGTTTGTAGACCTGAGCAGTTCCAAGATGCGGGGTACCGACGGTAAGAATCTGAGATACGGGAGACGAGGGGTTATTTTCACGCCATTTTCTTGCCACAAGGCCTCCAAGAGAATGACCGATTATTGAGATGCTGTTATTTTGATTCCAGACCGTTTCATTCAAAAAACCGTTGAAGTCGTCCGCAGCGTCGGAAACGCTTTTTCTCCAGTCATACGTAAACACAAACAAGTCCTTGTTAAGCGTATATCCGACATTTTCCAAAGAAGCCACAATTCCTTCATATTCGTGAACAAACGGACTCAACAACCATTGATTTTGCGGAACGGGAATATCATAAAACAAAGATTCCTTGTTCCATGAAGCCATAAATCCCGGGATAAGGACAAGAGGTGTACGAGAGGGTATGGTTGAAGGTGTGGGTGTGGGTTCAACGTATTCGGAAGCAAGGCCAATTTGCCAGTTTGTCCCGTTATTTCCTCCGTACCACATAAAGAGTTTATCGCCGTTTATCAAAACAGAGGGAGCCGTGACCCCCTGTGCATCAAATGTATTTGCGGTCGTCTGCATAACGCTGCAACTATCTTCGCAAAACCAGCTGGTTCCGTCCTGTGATGTTACGTGGTAAATATCGGTATTTAAACTTGAGCCGGTGTGATACCACATATGGTATACGTTCTCGATTTTGATTACGGTGGGTCCTCCTATAAATCCCAGACTCGGAAGATTCAATGGATTCTCCGGGAATCGTGTCCACACGATGCCATCCGGAGATGTGGCATATCCTATTTGCCAGGAGCCGGTTCCCCGCGCCACATACCACATTTTATATTCGCCATCATCGTATATAACGGCAGGATTTGTTGGTCCGCTTGATTCCCAGGGAATATCCGATTTGAACAGGACAGGTAGAGGATTAACAAGCCACAAAAGTCCATCCGGAGACTCCGCATAGCGGATCTGATTGTCTCCCGACTGTACCGTTTCCTTAAACCACATTTTATAAAGAGAATTTTCGTGTAAAACCACCGGTTCTACCACTTCAAAACCGTTTGAAAGGTTCTGACTGGAGACGTCTATTTGTGACTGATTGTCTACTGTCCACAGGATACCGTCGGTTGATTCGGCATAGCCGATTGACCATTTTTGTCCGGCCCCTTGGAACCACATCTTAAAAAGAGTACCGTCCCTGATTACGGTGGGTGACGCCGCATGGAAGTCATGCCAGGTGTTTGGTTCTGTACGTATCACGGGATTTTCCTCAAATTTGATCCATTGTGCGAGAACCGGAAGGGGGCAAATACCGTATGCAAACAAAATCAGGAGGCATAAAGTGAATAAAGCTTTTATTCCCACAGAATCAGTGTTATATACCAAGTGCTGTTTGGCAATCGCTTATAAGCGGAATTGGTATTTGATTATATTGCTATAACAATCTAAATTAGCAATTTATTACCTTGACTGCCAATAAGGCACCTGAAGTTATCTGGATTGTTGTGACAGTCTAAACTAAAAGTCACCTGAAGTTATTTTTTTGATATATAGAGCTCCAATATGCTCCCTTTGTTATTTATGTCAAGTAATTTAGCCGCTTTTGGGGAAATCAATCTGTCGAAAAGGACATACTTAAGTCTTTTGGATAGCGGGAGGGTTATTTTACTCTTTGTTTTCTTTGAGGCACTGTTTGGAGTTTCGGGTTGCCGTGATGACGCAAATAATGTTTTCTTAATAATTCCCATAAAGTGTT
>JBJKRW010000032.1:0-19156 GCA_046704445.1 Microgenomates group bacterium | reverse complement strand
TTCTTCAATAACACGAACTGGTTCCACGGAGAGCATTTTTTATGCGATCTGGAAACAAGAGGTCCGGTTGTCCTTGAAAAAAAACTTCTCGAATACCGGTGGATATCAGAACATGAAGTTTCGGGTTTCGAGTTCCATCCCAACATACGGAACCGCATTCGGGAAATCCTATGACTATCTTGCTCGGAGCACATGTATCCATAACCGGCGGGTATATACGCGCACTTCATAAAATCCGGGGTATGGGCGGTTCAAGTCTTCAAATTTTTTCGACTTCACCAAGAGGATGGCGTCAAATTCGTGCCGGGGAAAACAACATGAAAAAATTTGCAGAAACAAAGCGGGATTTGCAAATCGGACCCGTATATTTCCATGCCTCGTATCTTATCAACCTCGCTGACGGAAACCGTATCGGTCAACTGTCAAAGCGTTCCTTAATTGCAGAACTCTCTATTGCGGAAAAACTTGAAATAAAAGGAAGCATTGTGCATTTGGGATCATACAAAGGCGAAGAAACAAAAACCAGATATCAAACCCTTATCGGAAATATCATCGAGGTTCTCGAAAAAACACCTACCGGATCTCTCTTTATAATTGAAAATGCGGGGAATCGGAAAATCGGCCAATCGCTGTCCGAATTGGGCCATATCGTACGAGATGTCAATAACGACCGGGTCAGAATCTGTCTTGATACATGTCACTTATATTCCGCAGGATATAACCTTTCAACAGAACAAAAACTGAAATCGTTCCTGTCGGAGTTCGATAAAAAGATAGGATTGCATCGATTGGAATGTTTTCACTTCAACGACAGCAAAGATCCTTTTAATTCGGGAAGGGACCGACATGAAAACATCGGAAAAGGAACTATCCCCGTCAATGAGTTCAGACTGATCATGCGGCATCCCCGACTTACACGGCTTCCGTTCATTATCGAAACTCCCGGATTCGACAACAAAGGACCCGACAAAAAAAATCTTGATATATTACAATATATAGCATCATGAAGAGCCAGAAACTTTACCTACAGGAAGCAAAAAAATTGCACAACAAACCCTATATTTCAGAATCGACTTACCGGGAATTTGTCGCGTTCATAAGATCAACAACCCGTCTGACGAAAGAAACAAACCCCGCAAATCACCTCTGCTCGTTCTTCCTGCCGATTCATATACCGTCGGGCCAGGTTTATTTGGGACATCATATAAAGGCTAATGACTGGATTCCGCCGGGAGGGCATATAAAAATTCACGAAACACCCGAACAGGCGGCCAGGAGGGAATTTCAGGAAGAACTCGGGATCAAACTGACCATACAGCCCGTCCGTTTATTCGATCTTTCGATTAAAGACGTGAGCGACAACCCGAAACACCCGTGCAAAATGCATTACGACTTCTGGTTTGCCGTAGAAACCGAACGGATTGAATTCAAATTTCTGAAAAAAGAATTTTATGATGCGGGTTGGGTTACGTTGAAAAAGGCAAAAACATTAACCAGACTTCTTCTATACAACCGGATTATCCAAATAGCAGGTCAGCTGTTTTTTTAGTCAAAAGGGCAATATTGCGCGGCAGGGTATTTTTTGAAAACCATCTCACCTCGTCGATCTCCTCCGGAACTAGATTGATTACCTTTCCGCTTTTGCGCACACACACATAGATCCGTGAAATCCAGTGCTGGTGTTCTTTCTGGAGAATCGTTTCTTTCCAGAACAAAAGTTTTGATATATGTATGTTAATCCCCAATTCCTCTTTTACGATTCTTAACAGCGCATCCTCCCCTTTTTCTCCCCAGTGCACCACTCCGCTGGGCAATTTCCAAAGTCCGCGTTCATTTCTTGCGCGCTTACCTCTTAACTGAAGAACGATGCGGTTTTCATCGTCAAGAATGGCGGCCGAGACTCCAACGCCGACATAGTCGGATCCCGGAAGAAGTCCACTGCTGCGGATAATGTTTCCGGATTTTTTCGCCATAATTCAGCTATAATTATATCATGTTGCATCTTCCTAAATATGTAAATACACTCCTTGAAACGTTCCGGAAAAACGGATTCAGGATTTATGTGGTTGGAGGCGCGGTAAGAGATCTTTTGCTCCTTGAGCAAAACTCCGGGGCCTCAAAAACATACCCGAAGATAGAGAAAGGAATCAACTGGGACTTCACTACAAACGCAAGACCCGAACAGATTCTCTCGCTTTTTCCCGACGGTTTTTATAACAATCAATTCGGAACCGTCGGAATATCCCAAACCATCCAAAATCATTCCGAGCTTTTTGAAGTAACCACATTCCGTAAAGAAAATAATTATGCTGATAAGCGCCACCCGGATAAAATCGAATGGGCAGACTCGCTGGAACAGGATCTTGCGCGCAGGGACTTCACTATTAACGCAATTGCATACGACGGAAAAGATCTCATTGATCCTTTTGGTGGACAAGCTCATCTCCGCCAAAAACTGATTGTAACTGTTGGAAATCCGGATCTGCGTTTCGGTGAAGACGGACTGCGTTTAATGAGAGCCATCAGATTCGCCGCTGAACTGGGATTTATGATTGAAGATAAAACCCGTTCAGCGATACGGAAGAATGCTTCGCTTATTACCTATGTATCATGGGAGAGAATACGTGACGAGCTTCTCAAAATTTTGGAAAGCGGACATCCTTCGGAGGGAATTTTATTTATGAGAAATACCGGACTTCTTTCCTACGTGCTGCCCGAAGTCGATATTTGCTTCACCGTTCCGCAAAAAAGCCCGAAAAGACACCATATTTATGACGTCGGAACACATCTCGTTATGTCTTTAAAATCATGCCCGTCCGGGGATCCCATCACCCGATTTGCCGCGTTACTGCACGATGTAGGCAAAGCAAAAACATTCAGAAAAGACAGTAAAAGCGGCATAATAACCTTTTATAACCACGAGGTGGCTGGCACAACAATTGTGACAGCAGTTGCCGAACGACTTCGACTTTCCAACTCCCAGAAAGAAAAACTCATACGGCTTGTCAAATTCCATCAATTCACGGTGAGCGAGTTGCAGACAGACAAAGCAATCCGAAGATTTATCCGTGAAGTCGGAACGCAGTACCTTCGGGATATTTTGGATCTGAGAACCGGCGACCGGATCGGATCGGGAGCCACTCCCACCTCATGGAGATTCGAATTATTTAAAAAAAGAATTGAAGAGGTCCAAAAACAACCCTTTAGCGTCACCGACTTAAAAATCGACGGACACGATATCATGAAAATTCTTGGACTCAAACCCGGAAAACAGATTGGTGAGATTTTGAAGGATCTTTTTGAAAAAGTCGTAGCAAAGAAAATTAAAAACACCCGCCCCTCCCTCCTCAAAGTGTTAAAAAACGACGGAACTTAAAAGGTCTGTCCTATATATAGATTGTCGGAAAGCGATATAGATTCTCCATGTCCGGGGTATACATAAGTTGAGGCGGCTAATGAAAATAAGTCCTGAACAGAGTGTTTCAGATCTTTTGCGCTACTGTATTGATGGTCAATGCTGCCGACCGCATCTTTGAATAAAGTATCTCCGGTAAAAAGTGTGTTTTCCGATTCAAAGTAAAAACACGCACTTCCGGGCGTATGCCCCGGGGAAGCAATAACTTCCATACGAAACAAGCCTACTGATAAAATTCCGGGCTGAAGGTGAATTATTTTTTGAGGAGGAATTACAACAGGGTCATATCCGAGAAAATGTTTTGAGGTAGCCGCAAGGCGCTTGACGAGGAACAGATCGTCTTTCCGTATGTAGAAAGGAGCCGTCGCGCTTAACTGCATCTCCCCTGCGGCCATAATATGATCAAAATGTCCGTGCGTAGCCAGTATTGCAGACAGACTCAGTTTTCTTCGCTGTATCTCCTCAAGAAGAAATTCCGCATCATCCCCCGGGTCTATCACGATACACGCGTTCTTTTTCACCAGCAGATAGCAGTTTGCGCGCAACATTCCTACAGGAAAACAGTAAATTTCCATTCTCTGATTTTACTCCTTATCCGCACGCAACCATTCAACATAATCACAGCCGACGGCACTCCTGGTTTCCGCATTCCATTGGTTTGTCGAGCATTTTTTCAAACGCTTGCCCGCAACCGTGGTAAACAAGACCAATTTTGCGCCACACTTCGGACAATCTTCATCCAATGCCTCAGTTGTTCCTTTTAACCACTCGACATAGTCACACCCTCCAGCAGTCTTTGTCTTGGGATCCCATGTTGCGGTAGAACATTTTTTCATCTTCTTGCCGAAACGGGTTACGATCAACATAAGAGGAGCTCCGCATTTGGGGCATGTTTCTTCCAAAACTTTCGGCTCGACCGGAAGCCATTTCACATAAGAGCATCCTTCCACCGTTCTCGTTTCGGCATTCCATGATCCTGCCGAACACCTTCTCAGCTTTCTTCCCGACTTGGTTTCCGTAATTTCTCCCAGCTCCGACCCGCATTTCGGACAGGTCTCGGTTCCCTGAGGTGATTCGGTTTGTTTTTTTTCTTTCTTTTGTACCATAGGTAAATTGTTAATTTTTCACTCTATCATTGTTCCATTAAACGTTGCCTCTGTCAACGGATTATATGCACCAACCTTATTTCTTTCTCCCCTCAAGCCAAACCAAAATCGGAGTGGCAACAAAAGGAGATGAATATGTGCCGGTAATCGTACCTATAAGAAGTGTTGCCATAAAAAAACGTATGGTTGACCCTCCCAGTAAAGTCAACGCAAGAAGCATGAATATTATGGTCATTGAGTTATTGAGGGAACGAACCATTGTTTCGGTCAATGCCCTGTTTGCGCCCTCTGCCGTCACGTGTTTCTCCCCCATTCCGCGGTACTCGCGTATCTTATCGAATATTACGATGGTATCGTGCACCGAGAACGACATGGTGGTCAATACACCCGTCACGAACATTATGTCTACTTCCGCGCCAAAAAAATGCGACAACAGAGAATAACTCCCTATTACCACAAGAAAATCATGCAACATGGCAAGAATCGCCGATAATGCGAACAAAAAACTCTTAAACGCAAAACTCATATATATGAGAATTCCCGCGATGGCAAAAAGTGAGGCTACAAGCGTTTTAATTAATGTTTCCCTACCCAATACCGGTCCGACTGTTTCAGACTGCAGTACTTTCACTTTTGTATGGAACAGGTTGTCAATTGAGGTTTTAAGAGCAGATTCCTGCTTGTCCGATAGCGCCTTTGTCCGCGCGTTCAACACATTTCCCGTGATACCTAAATTCAGAACTTCAATATTCTGCTTTTTAAACAGATCGTTCATTTGCTGTTTGGAAACTTTTTTACCCAAATCGTACTGAAGATTCGAGCCTCCGGCAAAATCAATGGATATTTTGTATCCCCACGTAACAATCGAAAACAACCCCGCTGCAATTACGCATGCGGAAATAACAAAATACACAAGTCTGAATTTCCAGAAATCTACCATATTATTTTAACCGGTAAAATAGATTAATTAACCGCTGGGTTATCACTACGCCCGTAAACAGGCTTGTCGCTACGCCGATTGCCAAAGTAAGCGCAAATCCTCTCACCATTCCGAACATGGGCAAAAATTCCCAATTAAGAGGATTAAACAGAATAAAAGCGACAACCAACGTCGTAATGTTCGCATCCTTGATGGCGTCTATTGCCCGTCCGAAACCGAGTCTCACGGCTATGTCAAACTCTTTTCCCTTTCTCAGTTCTTCTTTGATGCGTTCAAAAATCAGAATATTTGCATCAACCGCCATGCCGATTGAAAGAATGAATCCCGCAATTCCGGGCAACGTGAGCACCACCGGTATTCCCCTGAAAATTGCAAACGAAATCATTCCGTATATAATCAAAGCCATTGAGGCAATAACGCCAAATTTACCATAGTTCAGAATCATAAAAAGCAGTACCATCGCCAAACCCACTGCGCCTGCGTAAAGGCTTTTTCTAACCTCGGACGCTCCCAGGGTCGGACCTATGTTGTGCTGTTCAACCAGCTTGATAGGAAGCGGTAATGCACCGGAATTAATTGCTACCGCAAGATTTTTAGCCTCATCCACCGTAAAATTGCCGGTAATAACCGCGTTTCCGTCCGTAATTGCCTGTTGTACCGTTGGAATGGAAACGGGTGAGTTATCCAGGAATATTCCCACGGGCTTATTGACATTTCTTGCGGTAATTTCGGCGAAAAGTGTTGCGCCCGCAGCGCTGAAACTCAAAGCAACCTGTGGTTTTCCGGTCTGAGGATCAAAGGTAACACTAGCCTTTTTCACGTCTTTTCCCGTTAGGCCCGTAGGTTTATTCACCAGAAGGAATAAGGGTGTATTTGTTGCAACTTTCGCTTCATCCGTTGATTCCTCCCTGAATGTAAGCTGTGCGGTTCTTCCGATCAAATTTATGGCTTCTTCTACATTCTGGATGCCCGGAAGATCCACGCTTATGCGGTATTTATTTCCAGATTTTACTGTCTGTACGACCGGTTCGGATACGCCGAAAAAATTCACACGCTGCTCGATAATGTTTCTTGCGGAATTTAATGCGTCCTGGATATCCGCCTGATTGATTTTTGAAGTATCCGCGTCAAACACCAGATTGCTTCCCCCCTTTAAATCCAATCCCAGTTTTGTGATGAATTTTTTTTTAATCTGCATCCCCAGAATGTTGACGTTGAGATTGAGGGGATTAACCGTGTATGAATAGCTTTTTTTCCCGAAAGGAATTTTAACCGTAAGGTTTTCCGGAAGATCTATCCAAACCAGAAGTATGCAAACGGCGAGTAATAAAAAATATTTAACTGCTTTCATAATAACGATATGGGTACGGAATTTATTCCTTTGATGTCAGGCGATTATTTTAACAGATCCTCTTCCGTCCCGACCAGCATAATTTTCGGCTGTCTCAAAAAACGCCAGATAAACGGATCATTGTTTTTCTTCCGGAACGAAAATTCTTCTTCGTTCATAACCGAATAATTGATTTCTTTTCCAAAAAATTTCTCCTCTTCTTTCAAAATGGAATCAAGTTCCGGAACCACTACAACGCCTATTGCCAAAAGATAGATCTCATCCTCTTTTATGGGAATCCGCTTGGGATATTTGGTTGAAAGACTGATAAATTTCAGTTTTCCGAGCTTAGGAACGTTTTTGTAAACCGACAAGGCAAGAGTTCCGGTTTTTGTGAAAATTCGCATGAACTCGTCATAGAGATGATAATTTTTATTCAAGCTGTAAAATATTTTATTCAATCTGCGTTCCCTTTGAAGGAGTTTTTCGTCTGTCAGAATATCCAGTTCTCGTTTTACGGCATTTACTTCTTCTCCGATGTCACGCACTATTTTCCGAAGGTAATAATGCTCCTCCGGATTGTGGAAAAAAAGCTCGAGGATTTTCCTTCTCGCTTTGGATGGAATAATATGCTGCAGCATGGATGACTTTTGCCGGCTTACTTCAATAAATTATTAATACGTAACCTTATTGCCTATCGGCAATATTTCGACAAACACCTCTCCCCGTACGATAGAAATTTCTTTTCCCGTTTTGTCGTCGATAAATTTGAATCGTGATGTTTCTTTCGGTTTGTTCCACGTCGCGGTTATTGCATTTCCATCCTGGAACATTATCGCATCGCCGGAACCCGTGACTTTATACAATATATGGCCGCCTTCATATCCGTCGTTTGCCGGCGATTCCTGAGCAAATACGATTACTACGTCTTTTGCCGTCAGTTGTTTTCCCGTATTTTTATCAATATGAGGCTGCCCTCCATTTATCCTGCTGTAGGTATTGGTGGATTTATTGTAATCCCACTCGACCGCATAATCCGAGGCAAAACTCGTCCAGAATCCGAAATCTATCTTCGCAACACTGCCTCGGTCGGCTGCGGGAGCATCATCTTTGAATTTCCACTTGGTGAATGTCGCATCCCATGAACTACCCTTTTCGTCCACGTTGGTCAGTCCCCGCTTGTCCTTGGCATACTGCCAAAGTTTTGCGGTTGAAGAATACATGGTATGTTCCGTTACCCTGTTGGGAAGTCTTTCGTAGTCTCTCCAATAATACGGAAAAGGTACCGCGAACTGGTTAAGATCATTAAATAATCCCCAACCGAGCGTATTGATGTATCCGAGTGCATCCGCCGGACCGGGCGTATTTGCTCCTCCCACGTGTGCATACAGAGGATAATCGCCATAGCCCTCCAACATTTTAATAAAGTACATGCGGGCTGATCTGACCGGCCCGACATATGGAGCATCTTTACAGTAAAAAACCGCCAAAAATCTTGTGATTCCGCCTTCTGCAACCGCTTCGTACACTACATCTGCGGAAGAAAGCCCGGACTGTGGTCTTGCGTCCTTATGATTTTCTATCATGATTCCTAACGGTCTTCTTTTTTCCCAAGCGTCTTTTTGAGTTTTGGTAAGCATTTCGCCGTTAATTGGACATTCTTCGGTTTTGGGTTCTGAAGGAACCGAAACCGTTTGGGTTCCGTTCTTTGGCGGCTGGTAAAAAGAAAGCGGAGATTTAAACGCGGTTCCCAGTGAATTCTGGATGTTTCTCGAAAATAGCGCAAAAGTTGAAACTGCGGCTAACAAAAAAACGAAGAATACGATACCAAATGCAAGTTTTTTGTTTATCATACGAACTGAAAAATTAATAACAATATTATTTATGCACTATCCTTCAAGGCCTTTTTTTCCTCTTCGGTCAATGCATACGATTCGCCCTTACCCTCCGTAACTTTTTTCGTATATACCCTTAGCCCTTCTTTTGTATATATGAAATTCATTATTATACCTGAATCGTGTTTATTTACGAGCGAGATAACAAAACTTTGCTCTCCGGCGCTCCTTTCAAACGGATTGAACCGCACCAGGCCTATTTTCTGTACGTGAAATTCGGCGTTCTTTATCACTTTATCGAGTTCCGAACAGATACGGACTATCTCGGATTTTACCTGGCTGTCTGTGTGAAGCAATTCTTCCAGTATCTCATCAAGCTGACCTTTTTTGGTGTCTGCGGTAAGCGAATTGTAATGCCGTTTTGTTTTTAAAATTATCCACGTCAACACCAGGAGCCAAAACAAAAATAACGACAATATTGCATAGATAACCATGTGTACCCATTGTATCTACTTTAAAAATAACTGTCAATATATCATTATAATTAATAGCTTTTTGTTTATAAGAATCCGCATTATCTCTTGCAAACCCTGCTCAATTCATTATAATCTTGTACATATATGCCGAAAAAAACAAAGAAAGAAAAACTTCTTGCGGCCTACAGAAAACAGTTGAAAATTCTTCAATCACAGACACTGGAACACCAATCGCATCCTGCCCCTTCTTCACCAAAAAAAGAACAATTAATGAGTCCTCCGATCAAGGTAAAAGAGCTTTCTGTCAATATTTCTGAAGAAGATCTCGCGACAAGACGATTTTTTTTTCAGGATTTCCAAAAAAGCCTCATACTGATCGGAATGATTATTGCGCTTGAAATTGCCTTGTATTTTGTTAGGATTATTAAGTAATTGAGCGTACGTTAGCAGTTTTAGGTATTATCAAATAATCAAAAAGGGGGTGACGCATAAGTATGGCAACAATGTATTGTGTAAAATGTAGAGCAAAAAGAGATGTCGCAAACCCACAGAAAGTGACTATGAAAAACGGGAAACCGGCTATGAAAGCGAAATGTCCGGTTTGTGGAACTGGAATGTACAAAATCGGTTCAAAGTAAAGCCGTTCAGTAGTTATCACTCAAACAATCAAAACCATACCTGAGACCTTCTCGGGTTTGGTTTTGTTAAATGGGTTCTGCAAATCTATAAGATTCTCTTTTAATATACTTCGGATATGGACTTGTCAGTATGCTTTCAAAAAGTACCAGACGCGAAACCTTAAATGTTACGTCAAGATCAACGCTTTTCAGCCGTTTCTTAAGAACTAAGTACTGCTGTTTTGAAGGAATACGGCAACGCGCAACCGTAAGATGTGGAATAAACCTGGATTGATCGGGTTCAATCTTCTTTTTTAAGATCTCAAGTTTTTTTTCTCTGAGAAAATTAAGATATACAACAATCTTATCCCTCATAAACATTTCGACCTCGGAAGAATACATATAAAACGGTTCCTGATCATAAAGCCGTTCATCGAGCATGGAAGCAATCGGTTTGATGTCGCTTACTTCGCCAAAATAATGTACGGTTATATGGTAATTTTCTATCGGAAGCCAATTCCAGGAGGGATATTCCTTCCGCATGTCCGACAGCTGTTCCCATATTTTTTTTCTGACCGCACCCGGAATTTCTATCCCTGCAAATAATCTCATGTGTTAGATATCCAGCAATGTCCGAATCCTTTTTGTGGAAAACTCTTCCAGCAAAGGAGTTACGGTTTTTAACGTTGCTCCGACTGCACGGGCCTGTGCGGATTTGTGAACAATCTGCAAATCATGCGCACTCATCGCGATAACCGACGGTTTAATTCGCATAACCAAATCCATATACTCCCTGTCCGAAGAAAGATACGGGAGCAGAAGGACAAAATCAACCATCCGGAGAGAGCTGAGTATTTCCGCGCGTTGACGTTGCGTATGAATCGGCTCTCTTTTTTTGTGGCGCCTGATAAACATATCGGATTCAAGAGCAACCAACAGGATACCTCCCTGCTCTCTTGATATTTTCAAAAACTGCAGGTGACCCCAATGGAGCAAATCAAAACATCCTCCCACAAGTACGATTTTTTTCCTCCCCAGCCTTTTTCTGGTTTTATCAAACTCAGTCAGGGTTATTACTTTTTTTGTTCTTTCCACACTCACATTATATATCGCCGGACAAAAAATTGCGGACATCACGGCCATTCTTCAGCCGAACGTATTCATATATATTCACAAATTGAGAAACGGCCGGTATACAATAGGGTATGGAATTCGTCGTTGAAGAACTGGAAGAAAAACTAAAAGTTTTAGTCGTTTCAAAACACAACTTCCCTTTTGTTGAACTTCTTAAACAGGAATTAAAAAAATACGGAGCCGATCTTTTTTTTTCCTCGAAACGGCCAAAATCCTACAAATCATTCCGATATTGTTTCCTCGTCAATGAACACTTTACTCAGGATGACACACATGCATGCTCCTTCGTCTACATTTCAACCGGAAAACATAAGAACCGGCATAGTTCATCATTGTACGAAAAGACAAAATTTATAGAATGTACAAACGATAATTTGACAAAACAGGACGTCGAACGGATTCTATGGTTTGTTTTTTCCCGAACCGGGGAAAAAACCCTGCATATTCATACGTTGCCGAAACCAAAAAATTTTCCCGACTTGAAGTCTTTTTTTTTCCCCTGGAAGATCAATATCACTCCGAAACGTATCGTATTTGCCGTTCTCGGCTTCATCGTGCTGTTCCACTTTTTCTTCCTGATTCCCCTGTCTTTTTCGTATCTCTGGACTTACCGGACATACCGGCAGATCAGCACCGAAAACTATGAACGGGCCGGACAATTGCTTTCTACCGCAGAAAGTCTCGGACGGGCTGCACATTTCTTATATGCTCCGGTGAGGCCGACGTACCTGTTTTTTTCCCTGGCGATTCTGACCGACAACACGGTTGCAATCCTGGATAAAACGCAAATTATTTTTCGGCAAGCCCTGGCATTAAAGGATAACGGCTCACATCTTCAAACCCTTATTTTAAAGCAAAACAAATCTCCGGACGACGTGATTCAGGTAAAATTGCGGCTTTCAAAAATTCAAAATGAGCTTTCGGAGCTCGACGATACCACAACCGGCCTCATCCAGTTGATTCCCAATCAATTTGATACCTTGGTACAAACCAAGACGAATCTGCTAAATGCTGAAGACGCTATCCATAAAATTAATAAAATATTCCCCTTTTTGGTACAGATATTGGAAAATCCCAAGGAACAGAAGTTTCTGCTTTTTTTTGCGAATAATATGGAGCTTCGTCCGGGCGGAGGATTTTTAGGATCATTCGGAGTGCTTAAAATCAGAAACTATACGATAGAACCTATAGAAGTACACGACGTGTACGACGCGGATGGACAGCTAACCGCACACATCGAACCGCCCATGCCGATTAAAAAATATCTCAATATGCCTCATCTTTTTCTCAGGGATTCAAATTTTTCTCCGGACTTTCTCGATGACTATAACCGTGCAACATTTTTCCTGGAAAAAGAAATCGGACTTACCGGATTTTCCGGATCAATACTTCTTACCACAACAGCCGTTCAAAACATACTCGGGGCCTACGGAAACATCTATCTACCCGATACACAGGAAACAATAAACAAGGATAATTTTTATATCAAAACCCAGATTCATACTGAACAGGGATTTTTTCCCGGATCAATACAAAAAAAGTCCTTCCTCGGCTCACTCGCCAGACAGGTTTTTATAGAATTGAACCGAGCCTCCCTCAAGCAACTGGCTATTGCAATAGACAGGTCTCTTAACGAAAAACAAATGGTGATGTATTTTGAAATTCCGAAACTGCAAAAACTTGTGGACTCATTCTACTGGTCTGGCCGTGTCATAGAACCCCGCTGCAGTACGGAAGACCAGAAATGTTTTGTCGATTATCTTTTTCCCTATGACGAAAACGTCGGGGCAAATAAAGTTAATTATTATATCCAAAGATCTTTTCACGATATTATATCGATTGATCCGGACGGACAGGTTAACCACAGATTACTTGTCCGCTTCAGAAACGAATCCGCAACAGATAAATTTCCCGGAGGAACATATAAAAATTACTTCCAGATCATGCTGCCGAAAAACTCTCACCTGCAGGAAATTACCAAAAACGGAACTCTCGTCGAAGACATCAGCCAAAGCCAGTCAATCCTTAACACGGTAGGATTTTATCTCGAAGTTCCTCCGCAAAAAACGGTTGAAATAGAAATCAGGTATTCGCTTGAACAGCGACTGAATAACGGAAACCAGATTTATCAGTACATCATTCAAAAACAAATAGGATCGTCCTCCAATGACTATACTATGGAACTTATCCTTCCTAAAAATATCTATATTCTCAATCAGAATTTTGCTCCCCTTGTCAAAGATAACCGAATACTTTATAATACTAGCTTATCGAGCGACAAAATATTTTTTATTGAATTATTACATAAATAATATGGCAACGAAAAAAAACGAAGGGGATAAACTTAAGCTAGAAGCTAAATCCCGTGACGTATTCGGGAAAAAGCTGAGAAAACTCCGCCACAGCGGACTTGTTCCTGCAAACGTATTCGGACCGGATTTCAAGTCAAAATCAATCACCCTCGATGCAAAAGAATTTATGAAAGTATACAGGATCGCAAAAGAAACGGGCATTATTTACCTCCACCTGGAAAAGGAAGAAATTCCGGTCCTGGTAAGACTTATCCAGAAGCATCCGGTAACGGATTACATTCTGCACGTCGATTTCAGGAAGATTGACCTCACCAAAAAGATAGAAACAGAAGTCCCCGTACGGGTTATCAACGAATCCGAAGCGGTCGCACAAAAAGGAGGGGTTTTGCTTACGCTTTCGGAGAACCTCCTGGTTGAATCGCTTCCCGGTGATATTCCACAACATATCGAAGTAGACATCTCGGTTATTAAAGAAGTCGGTCAGGAAATCAAGGTTGCAGATCTGCCCAAATCACAAAAATTCGAAATCAAAGAAGATCCTCAGAAAGTTGTGGTATCGGTCGTCGAACATAAAGAAGAAAGCGTTACTCCAGAAACCACTGCCGCAGCTCCCGAGGTAATAACCGCGGCTCCTGCGGAAGGGGAAACACCCGTAGAGGGAACACCTCAACCGGAAACAACAACAGCAACTCAAAAAGAACCCGCAAAAGAAGCAGGTAAGAAAACCGAAACGCAGCAAAAATCCGAACCAAAAAAATAACCCCGGCAGAGACAAAACACGGAAAATCTTCCTTTTTTCTTCTTTGCAAACAGAGCTTTCTGTGATACAATGTCTGATATGACAATAATTAAATCGGAATTTACATTGGCATTGAACCAGGTTGCCGCAGAAAGAGGAATATCTGCGGATGACGTAATCTCCTCCATCGAAGCGGCAATTGTTGCAGCGTATAAAAGGGAATACCCCGATAAAATTGAAGACGAAATTACCGTCAAAGTCAGCAAAGACACGGGTGAAACAAAAATTCTTAAGGATAATAAAGACATCACTCCGCCCGGATTTGGCCGTATAGCTGCCCAGACGGCCAAACAGGTTATTCTTCAAAAAATCAGGGAGGCCGAAAAAAAAACCGTGGTATCCCATTACAAATCCCAGATCGGAACAATTGTAAGGGGAAGGGTTATACGGTTTGACGGATACAACGCCTATCTTGATATCGGCAAAACCGAAGCGGTCCTTCCGAAAGAGGATCAGATAAAAAACGAAAAATATCAGGTGAACAACAGCATACTCGTGTATCTGAAAGATATTTCCGAGGACAAATTCGGGAATTCCAGAATTATCGTGTCAAGAACGGATTCGCGGTTAATCGCCGAACTGTTTAAGCGTGAAGTGCCGGAAATCGCAAACGGAACGGTTGAAATAAAAAAAATCGTCAGGGAACCGGGAGAACGTGCAAAAATTGCGGTTTTCTCGGCACAGGGAGGAGTCGATCCCGTAGGCGCATGTGTGGGACAGAAAGGTATTCGCGTACAAACAGTTACCGACGAACTTGGAGGATTGGAAAAAATCGATATTATCCAGTGGAATAAAGACAACAAACTGTTCCTTATCTCAGCACTCTCACCGGCAAAAATCATTAACGTCGACATCGACGAAGCGACCAAAAAAGCCACGGTGACCGTGGAAGAAAAAGAGGCTCCCCTGGCCATAGGCAAAGGAGGAGTGAACGTCAATCTCGCCTCACGTCTCGCGGATTATATTGTTGATATCAAACAGGTTAAAAACACCGAGGAAAAACCTCCGGAAATCAAAGGCGAACCCGCAGAGGAAGCAACCTATGCCAAGGACGCGAATGAAAAAAACAATGAAGAAAAACCCGAAGCAAATCCAACTTCCGAAAAACAGCCGGCTAAAACAGAACCCGCGCCACAAACTTCCGAACAACCTACCGCTCAAAACGCAGCGGATCAAAAAATCGAAGAAACCACAGCAAAATAATACACTGTTAATGTATTGACGCCATATGTATGAACAGTACTGGAATACAACCGAGACCACCTGTTATCGCAATTCTGGGACACGTAGATCACGGCAAAACAAGCCTGCTTGACTATATCCGAAAAAGCAGTATTACCGATAAAGAACACGGCGGTATTACTCAAAAAATCGGCGCATATGAGATCGAAACGAATATCAAAGGATATAAAACAAACAGAATGACTTTTATTGATACGCCGGGTCATGAAGCGTTTACCAAACTGAGGGCCCGCGGATCACAGGTAGCCGATATTGCAATCCTGCTTATCGATGCAAAAGATTCCGTCATGCCGCAAACAATAGAGTCGATTTCTCACATTAAAGCGGCAAAAATTCCGTACATTGTAGTCCTTAACAAAATAGATCTTCCGGACGCAAATCCCGAAAAAGTCAAAAATGACCTTTTGAAATATGAGGTACTTGTTGAAGGAAAAGGCGGAAATGTACCGGTCATTTCGGTGTCCGCGAAAAAAGGAACCGGTGTCCGAGAACTGCTGGAAGCAATTCTGTTAATATCCGCGGACTTGAATCTTTCCTTTAATCTTCACAATCCCCTCAAGGCGTTTATCATAGAGACAAGGAAAGATAAACGCGGAATCGCCGTATCTCTTTTGATGAGAGACGGAACCTTGCGTGTCGGATACACCGTATATGCATATGCACTCAAGGCTAAAGTCCGATCGTTGGTTAACGACAGGATGAGCCCCGTCGATCAGATCATACCCTCAACTCCCTGTGAAATGCTGGGATTCGAAGAGCTTCCTGAAGTCGGCTCCGAGGTATCAGACAAACCAACCGACCATGAAAACGCAACCACAGTACCCGATCAGAACAAACGGACGCTCACGCTGGAGGATATACTGCAAAGTCCTTCGGAAAATAAAAAGCTTTCGGTAATCGTAAAAACAGATTCGCAGGGATCGCTTGAGGCAATTAATCATGCGCTGGAACATCAAAAAAGCGTTGAGGTTATCCTGAAAGCCGTCGGCAATATCAGCAGATCCGACGTATTTCTTGCAAAAACCACAAAATCAATCGTAGTCGGATTTTCGGTACACACGCCTCCCGAAGTCATCAATCTCGCAAAACAGGAAAAGGTAATTATAAAAACCTACAGGATTATTTACGAGCTGCTCGACGAATTAAACGAGGTTGCGGATCTCATGAAGGAAAAAGAGGAACAGGAAAAATACCTGAAAGGTGAAGGTAAGGTACTTGCGCAATTCATCATCGAAGGAGAAAAAGTCTTCGGAGCAAAAATCGTTAAAGGAAAAATTAATTTATCCGATAATATTGAACTCTTCAGAAAACAGAATATGATCGGAAAAACAAAGCTTGTTTCGCTCAAAATAAGAGCCAAAGCTGTCAACGAAGTAAAAAAAGAGCAGGAATGCGGAATGGTATTCAGCCCACAACTTGACATTCAGGTAGGTGATGTGGTAAAATCTATCTCATAGTAAAACCTATTGAACCTGGATATGAATAACAATCAAAACGTCCTGGCGAGAATCCATGAAATCATCACCAAGGGTTCTTCGGGAAGCATACTTCTTCCTGCGAATCCTACGCCCGATGCAATCGCGGCAGCCACCGCGCTCTACATCGGTTTGACCAAAACCGGTAAAAACATCTCTCTTTGTTGTGCAAACCCCGTCCAATCCGATCTAAGTGCGGCTGATAAAATTCAGACAAACATGGTCACGGGAGGAGATAATCTCGTGGTTTCGTTTCCTTACTCCGACGGAGCCATAGACAAAGTTGATTACAACATACAGGGTCAAAATTTCAATCTCGTCATAACCCCCCGACAGGGATTCTCCAGGCTTAACCCCAATCAGGTGAATTTTTCGTACACCGGAGGCAAGCTTGATTTCTTGATTGTAATCGATTCACCTACTCTTCAAAGCCTCGGTTCCTTATATACCGAAAATCAGAATCAATTTCAAGGCAAAGACATCATTAATGTCGACAGACATCTCACTAATGCCTTCTACGGTACGACAAACTACGTGCATAAAACGTCGTCTTCCGTGTCCGAGCTCGTGTTCGCGATACTGCAACAGCTTCAAATCGAAATAGATAAGGATATTGCTACAAACCTTTATGCGGGGATTTCCGCCTCAACCAATAACTTCACCTCTTATTCTGTCAACGCGGATACCTTCGAGCATATCGCCTCGTTACTGCGCTTCGGAGCCGTTAAGAGGCCTTATCGGAAAAACGCACCTTCACCGTTCGGAGATATGGAATCCGATTCGGGTTTCGGTGTACCGCCATCTCCTTTTGGGGCACCACAGCAACCTGCACCATTTGGAAATCTTAAGCCGTCGTATCAGCCCGAACCAGGTCAACCGGTCGTACAGAACAAGATGAAAAAAATCCAAAATACGTCATATAAACCGACAAAAGAAACACAATCGGTTAAACCTATCGAATCGGTGGAAAAAGAAACACAGCCAGATTCAACACAAAATGCTCAAGACTGGCTTAAACCAAAAATCTTCAAAGGCTCTGGACTTATTTAAAATAGAATCTTCATAAAACAAACAAAAAATATTCCGGTTGGTTGCGTTTGGAACCCAATTTACATACAAAAAGATAGTATAATTTCAACGTGAATGTCATTACTTTCGGAATTTTCGTATTGTCGGTTATCGTCGTACTGGTAATTATCCGCATGTGGTTCAAGAGGCTCGAAGAAAAAACCAGGCTTTCCGATGATCTTGTAGAATGGCTTAAATCTTCAACCGTACAGATCGATTCCAAGTTGTCAGATAGCATGAAAATGTTTAATGCCAGACTTGACAATGCGGCGCGCGTTATCGGCGAAGTGCAGAAAAGCATAGGAGAATTCTCGGAAATAGGAAGGTCCATGAATGAACTTCAGGAATTTCTACAGTCTCCCAAATTGCGCGGCAATATCGGCGAACAGGTTTTGAAGGAACTGCTGGCGCAGTATTTTCCTAAAACTTCCTATAACCTCCAATACGTATTCAAGAGCGGAGAAAAGGTGGACGCCGTCATAAAGACAGCTCAAGGTCTTATCCCTATCGATTCAAAATTTCCCATGGAGAACTTCCGGAAGATGTCCAAGGAACAAAACCCGCAGGAAAAATCACGGGTAAAAAAGGAGTTTATGAATGATGTAAAAAAACATATTCAGTCTATCGGCAAAAAATATATCCTTGTTGATGAGCATACGATGGATTACGCGCTCATGTACATTCCGTCCGAGTCGGTATATTACGAAATTATCAACAATACCGAGCTTTTTGATTACGCGGGGGAACAACGAGTATTGCCGGTATCCCCCATGAGTTTTTATGCATATATGAAGGCAATCCTCATGTCGTATGAAGGTCAACGAATACAGTCACAAGCCAAACAGATTCTCGACATTCTCAAATCAATTAAAAAAGATTATGAAAAATCCGAAGACTCGATGGCAACGTTACAAAAACACATTACGCATGCCTATAACCAGATGTCGGAAGTGAACAGAACTTTCCAGTCTCTGGGCCAAAAGCTTTCTGCCACCAGTTTAATTCCCGACAAACCCGGAAAGGACGAGTCTTAAAAACACAACCTTATTCTAGAGCGATATGAGAATATTATTTAAACATGAAATCAAAGAGACCGATTCGTTGAAAACCCGGACGCTGCTGGATATCATTCTGAAGCACAGGAAAATCAAAAATGTCGATGAATTTCTTTTTCCAAAACCTCCCGTTTCCCTTTCCGTGTCCGAAGTAGGAACAAAACAGTACAAATCAGAGATAAAAAAAACACTGGATTTTCTGGAACGGATAAAAAAAGAAAACAGAATGATCGTGGTATATACGGATTATGACGCCGACGGCATCACCGGCGGAGCAATCTTATGGGAAACGCTGCATCTCTTGGGGTTCAAAGTCATGCCCTATGTTCCGCACAGAAAACTCGAAGGGTAC
>JBJKRW010000031.1:0-3740 GCA_046704445.1 Microgenomates group bacterium | reverse complement strand
GGGAAACCAGAGATCAATTATATGCGCGTGTAGAAAAGGAACTTCATTTCTCTGCCGACGTATATCGGTTGGGAACGCGGTTTAAGGATATTCCCAAAAGATTGTCCGACATTTTTGCTCTTGATGTATCGCATGTTCCCGGATGCCATTACGGCCTCAAAAATGTGTTTGTTCCGATCATACATGACCTGGAGCATCGTGGAGTCCGTGTCGGCGATACAACGGTTCCCGTATCGCCGGAAACCGCTATTTTAGTCGAACCGAGTACGGGAAACGGATGGGTGGCGTTCAGTGATGCGGCCGAAAGGCTGGGCTATGAACACTTGATTATTATGCCGGACGGTCTTCCCGAATCGCGCTATAGACATCCCCAGAATAGGAAAGTGCCGATTATTAAAACACCGGTTTCTCGCTATGCGCGGGGAATGCCTCAAAAATTAAAAGAACTTATTATTGAGAACTCTCAACGATTTACTGACGGTGAAAAGATATATGTTTCGCCGAATCATCCTGTGGGGGCGGCGGATATTACGGTACATGCAATGTCGGAATTGGGAAAACAATTATTGGCTCATAAATCTCTTCCTTCGTCATGTCTGACCGTCGTGGTGTCTATGGGGAACGGTGCAAGTTTATGTGCATTGGGAGAATATGTGAAAGAATGCGTTCCCGGTTCCCGTGTGATTGCTACTGAATCCTTGGCTTTTGGAGGAGGGTATGACAAATTTGCAATTCAAAAAAATCTTCCCAGATATCAAGAATTATTTGGTATTCAACCGGGTGATCCGAGGTTAATGAAATATTTTTCCGCTTTTGGCACAAATGCACCAATCGGGATAGAACTTCCTCTTCAGACGAGAGCGATGTCGGGAAATCTCATTGATCAATATGTGCTTTTCTCCGACACGCCCGTATTATCCGCTATTAAGCAACTCGCTTCTTTTCCGGAACATTTAAAAAACGCGCAGAATCTCCCGAATTATCACGAATTGCCGAAAGCATTAATTGAGACGTATGGAAATTCTTCATTGGCAAATATTGCCGTCGCCGCGAGATTTGCGCGGGAAGGTGAAATAACGGTGGCGATGGTATACGACGGAAGAGCGAACTACCGGTAACATACCATTCACCCTTTTTTTGGCCTAAGGGCAAATATCGTAGTTCCCCGATGAGAAACCTCCTGAATATTATTTTTCATAGGGAGCGAAGCGGGGAAAGTAATTTGTGATAAACCGACAGATATGTCCTGTGCTTTTAAACAATTGGTCAGGTATGGTATGCATCCTATTGCGGAAAGAGAATGTAGGATATGGGTTTTCGGAAAAAGTTCGTTTGGCCGCGGGAGTTTTGAAAAAAAATTATTTTGATCCAATAGTGATGCTCCATGAGATAAAGTTTGATTAATGGGAGGCTGTTCGACGTTTCCGTAAAAATCAGAACCCGCAACCAATGTCTTTTTTAAGCCGTTCAATTTTAGCCTGCTTAATAATACATGTGTTGCAATATCTCTCACAACTTCTTCTCTTTCTTTTGTACTTAAAAAGTTATTTTCTTTCGGAGGTAAAATAATACGATCCAGGTGATATTTATGTATTACCTCAGCAGGGTGACGGTAACTTTGATTAATTAAATCTTTTGATACAAGAGGAGCTGGATTTGTTTTTCTTGTAGGTATTACAAAATAACGGACATCTTTAAACTTAGGGTCTTTTTGTAAATTTGCAATCAACAAAGTTTTTGCTCGGTTGATTTCAATCTCGTTGAATTCATCTCTCGTTTCTCTATCTTCATACCTTCTTTCTCCAAAAGTTCCGTTAATTTCCAACAATATAATAACAGGAATATGCTTATCGTGTGCTTTTGAGAATAGATTTGATAATCTAGCTAAATATTTATGATATGCATCAACAACTTCATGATCGCCTTTTTGTTGAGAAATTGTCACATCTTTTTCGTGGAAAAAAGGGTGAACAATCATGAAAGCCGTTCCTTGAGATCGGCTGACCTCCTCATAAAATTCATGCAGTGCTGCAGTATCGAATTCCCCAGTTGGACGTATGAGGTCAATAAGTTGTGTCTTTTGGCGTACGGCTTCTTTATCCTCAATACCTAGTTCCATGTAAGTATATTATACGGGTTAAAACGATAGATTCTTTATTTTTTTTCGTTTTCGGTCGGTCTTTATGGTAAGTTCATATCAAATCTCGTATTCTTTTTTATCGGTGAGAGCGTCATTATATTTGTTTTGCTCAGAAAATTGTTATACGTGATTTTAGTGAGATTGGAACCATTTGATGACATATTTTTGATACTGCTCCGCGCAATTTTTTGTTATGGGACCTACTTTGCCGTTGCCGATAGGTCGACCGTTGATCTCAACCACTCCACGGATTTCTTTGCTGCTGCCCGTCAGAAATACTTCTTCGGCGGACATAAGGTTATCCAAAGAAAAGTCAACGGTTTTTACAGGTAGTGGTAAACTTAAGGTTTCGAGCAAAATATTACGAGTAATGCCTTCTACAATATTTGACTGTGGTGTTACTAATTCATGGTTAAGGATCGCGAATATATTGCTGCCCGCTCCTTCATACACCTGGCTATCGTCGTAATAGATTATTTCTGCAATACCGTCTTTTTTTGCAAGTTCAAGTTGTTTTATTGCCTCTATATATTGGGTATGTTTTGCTTCCGGATAGGGACGTTGATATTTAACCGCTTTTACTTTGACGCCGTTTTCGTAATAAGAAGCGGGAAGTCTAACATAAGGGTGGATCATTATAACGATTGTTGGCGGATTTGCCTGATACATAGTGTCTGATGGTCCTCCGGATACAACGATTTTGATTGTCTTTTCCGATGTTTCGGTGTTTTTGGACAAAGTTTCTAAAACCCACTTGGTAATTTGATTCTTGGACCATGCCATATGTAGTCCGATTGTTTCAGCCGATTTGAAAAGCCGGTCAATATGTTCATGGAGTTTAAAAGGCTTACCTGAATGGGTAACCAAAAAATCCGCGACTGCGTATCCTCTGGTGTATCCAAGATCATGGGGTGAAATCAATAGTTTATCGTCATCGACGAACGCGCCGTTTAGAAAATGAATCATGTTTGATACATAATAACATAACGATATAACCAGTTGCCGTTGTTTTGTTGAGCATCAGCACTTTTTTTGATAGTCTATGTCTATGAGGCGACAGTTTTTAAAAGACGCAATAGGTTGGGGTTTTTTGCTTTGGCTGATCGGATATGCACTCGGAATAATTCTTTTTATGTTCGTTCCTCTTTGGATGGTAGGGTGGATTATCATGCCGATAGGTACAGCGATTACATTGTGGGTATTGATAAAAAAGATCAAAAGCAAATCTATGCGTTATTATGCAGCCTTGGCAGTATCTTGGACGATTCTCGCCGTTGTCTGTGATTATATCTTCTTGGTAAAAGCATTCAAACCCGCTGACGGATACTATAAACTGGATGTGTATATATACTACGTTCTTATATTTGTATTGCCGCTGTTAATCGGAAAATATAAAAGAAGTCATGAACGCAAAAATTCTTAAACGGATCGTTATCTACATGGGAATTCTGGGCGCATGGTTTGTCATATTTGTTTTTCTCGTAAGCTGTGTTTCGATAAGACAGAGCGTAGAAACGAAATGTAATAACGCAAAGCAGGAATATCAAAAAAGCAAATGTGCCGACGCGCTTATTCTGCTTCTTGAGCATGAACGTCAAAG
>JBJKRW010000030.1:0-10786 GCA_046704445.1 Microgenomates group bacterium | reverse complement strand
CGTTATACAGTCTCCCGTTACAGACCTGGTATTTGTAAACGACAAAGGAGCCTTTTCAGAAAATTTTCCGCTTGCGAACGGAGAAAACGCCATACATATAGTCATGTATCCGAAAGACAATCAAATCAGATCGCAGGAGAAGGATTTTAAAATATATTTTCTCAAAGATCAATTATGAAAAAACTTATAGTTTTGTGTGCCTTGCTGTTTGTCTGTGCGGGTTCGATTATGGCGCAGACAAATACCGCAACCTCGTCTCCGTCCATTGCGCCTACACAGGAAAAAGAGATACAAATACTCAAGGATAAGATCGCCACAAAAGTCGCCGAGCTAAGGGAAAAAAACAACAGAGCCATCGGAGGAACCATCACCGCTCTTGATCCCTCATCAATTTCGGTGCAGGATTTTTATGAAAACAACTACGTAATCCGTCTCGACAGTACCTTGACTAAGTATTATCAGGTGTCGACGCCGAACAACAAGGAGATTAAGTTCAGCGACCTTAAAAAAGGAGAGTATGTATTTGCAAGCGGCGTGATTCACGATAAGGAAATAGACGCAAACAGCGTATACAGGGATGAACAATTCATCGTGCTTTCGGGCAAAATTACCCAAGTTGACAAAACAAATTATGCGCTTACTGTATTAACAAGCGACAAAGATACATACACGCTTGAAATAGAAACGGGCACCAAGCAGGAAATGTTAAACATTAAAACCCTGAATATTGAATCAACAGGGTTTTCAAAAATAAAAGAAGGGGATACGATTCATTTTGTAGTCAAAAGGACGGGTAGTGAAAAAGACAATACCTATTCTGCCAGGAAAATACTCATCATCCCCCAGGAGTATTTTATGCAATGAGGACGAAATCGTGATAAGATGGTAATTATATTTCATTTACAGGCATATGCTCAATCTCTTTAAAAAATATTTTGATTATAATGAACGTGAACTCAACCGTTTGCGCAAAAAGGTCGAAGAGATTAATGCGCAGGAAGACAATGCAAGAAAGGTAAAAGACAAGGATTTTGCAAAAGAAACGAAACGGATGAAGGAACAGATCAGATCGGGCGAAAAAACCCTGGATTCACTTCTTCCGTGGGCTATGGCGCTAGTACGGGAAGCGGCGAGAAGAACTCTCGGGCAACGTCATTTTGACGTTCAGCTTATTGCGGGAGTTGCGCTTCACGAAGGAAAGGTTGCAGAACAGAAAACCGGAGAAGGAAAAACCTTATCGGCCACGACCGCACTTTATCTGAATGCGCTTGAGGGACAGGGAACCCATCTTGTAACGGTAAACGATTATCTTGCGCGCCGTGATGCGGGATGGATGGGAAAAGTATTCCACTTTCTGGGTTTGACGACCTCCGCCATAATTTCCGAAAAGTCATTTCTCTACGACCCCGAATATGAAGACAAGGACTCACGGGACTGGAGACTTTCGCATCTTCGTCCGGTTTCGAGAAAGGAAGCATATGAGGCTGATGTAACCTATGGAATCAACAGCGAGTTCGGATTTGACTATCTTCGCGACAATATGGCGCAGAATCCGAACGAGCTTGTACAGAGGGGATTTCACTTCGCAATTATAGATGAAGCCGATTCGGTATTGATCGATGAAGCGAGGACTCCGCATATTATTTCGGCTCCGTACACAGAAGACACCTCAAAGTATTACAAATACGCAAAAATAGTTACCCAACTTGATGAAAAAACGGATTACGTCATAGACGAAAAACTCAGGACCGCAAATTTGACCGAAGACGGGATCAAAAAAATAGAATCTCTATTGGGGGTGGAGAATATCTACGAGAAGGATTTTGACACGCTTTTTCATGTTGAGGCGGCGCTCAAGGCGATAACGCTTTTTAAAAAGGATAAGGATTATATAGTAAAAGAAAACGAAGTAATTATTGTTGATGAATTTACCGGAAGACTTCTGTTCGGAAGGCGGTTTTCGGAAGGACTTCATCAGGCGATTGAAGCGAAGGAGGGCGTCACGATACAGAAAGAATCGAAAACACTTGCCACCGTCTCGCTTCAGAATTATTTTCGCATGTATGCGAAACTTGCGGGAATGACCGGCACTGCCGCGACCGAGTCCGAAGAGTTTCATAAGATCTACAAGACAAATGTTATTGTAGTCCCGACCCATCTTCCTATGGTGAGAAAGGATCATCCCGATATGATATACAAGACCGAGCGTGCAAAGTATGATGCGGTTGTCAACGAAATTGCGGATAACTATAAAAAAGGCAGGCCGGTTTTGGTAGGAACCACTTCGATCGAAAAAAACGAATATCTTTCCAAGCTTCTTACCCAAAAGGCAATTCCGCACGAATTGCTGAACGCAAAAAATCACGAAAGAGAAGCCCAAATCATCGCAAAGGCGGGTGCGAAAAGATCGGTGACCATCGCAACCAACATGGCGGGAAGAGGAGTGGATATCATACTAGGTGGAGAACCTCCGTCCGAGCTGAGCGTTAAACCCGACAGATTAAAGGCAGAAGAAAGAAAGTGGCAAGAGCAGCATGATGAAGTAGTGCAGTTGGGAGGACTTTATGTGATCGGTACGGAACGACACGAATCACGCAGAATTGACAATCAGTTGAGAGGCCGTTCGGGTAGACAGGGGGATCCTGGACAAACGCGTTTTTTTGTTTCCCTTCAGGACGATTTGATGCGCATATTCGGCGGGGAACAGATCTCAAACCTGATGACTCTGTTTAAACTTCCGGAAGATCAGCCCTTGACACATTCAATGGTATCGAAGGCAATAGAACAGGCTCAGGTTAAAGTGGAGGGTTTTAATTTTGACATACGCAAACACCTTGTTGACTTTGACGATGTTCTCAATAAACAGAGGGAAATTATTTATGCGTTGCGAAAGAAAATGCTCGGGGGGCCTGATAAAGCCGGCATGGAATTAAGGCTGACGGTTATGGAAACGTTTAACGAAGAGCTTCAATCCCTTGCTAACGTATATTTCATGAATCCAAATCCTACTGCCGGTGATCTTAGCCATCTGGTTCAGGAAATCAATATGATATTGCCCGTGGACCGTTCCGATGTGGAAAAACACGCGAAATCGAAAGATTCGGAATCGCTGTCCCGACTACTTATGAAAAGCACGGAAGAAATCTACGCTCAAAGAGAAAAAAAGATGGGTAAAGATCTTTGGTCGGAGGTGGTCAAGATGGTGTATCTCTCGACAATCGACAAATATTGGATGGACCATCTGACCGCAATCGAAGATCTAAGGGAAGGAATCAATTTGAGAGGATATGCACAACTTGACCCCCTGGTTGAGTATAAAAACGAAGCCTACGGAATGTTCGAACGGCTTGTCGGAAGCATTAATTTCGAGGCAACAAGGAGATTATTCAAACTGGAGGTGAATGTTGTACAGAACGAAACTCAGGAACAGGATAACTCCGCGCTTCCGCAGAAATCCGAAGATATGGTGTATAAATCGGCTACATCAGTTGATCCGTACAAGGGGAAAGCTAGAAAAATGGAACGTAAAGATGATAATGGAACAATGAAAGTTTCGTATTATCACAAAGGGGAACTGCAAAAAGTTGAAGAAGCACAGGCAAGCCAACAGAAAACCGAGGTTGGGGGATTTTCGTTGACTCCTCCGGGCCAGTCACGCAAAAAACCGGGAAGAAACGATCCGTGCTGGTGCGGGAGCGGTAAAAAATATAAGAAATGCCATTATCCGAATTAATATTCACGGGTTAATTCAAAGAGGAGTAAACTTTGTGAGAAAATAACTTCGAGCCTCTTCATAAGTTTTCGGGAATAATTCATATAATACGGAACTCTCAGAATCTTTTTTTGTGATCCGTTCAAACAACTGAAGACCGTCCATAAGGGCCGTAAGGTATTTTTGACCCTTGTCTATTTTTTGAAGCATATCAAGAATATATAACCTGTTTGCATACAGATCATCGCCAATTCCGAGAAGGAATCGAATAGGCAGTTGATCTGCACATTGTTTTCCAGTGTTTACATCATCAATAAATTGTTTAAGATCGCGATCGGTCGATTCTTTCGAAATATCTATTACGATTATTCGCTCATCGTGTCCGTCCTTAGTGCGCATGATAGGAACCCGGTAATCCAGGATATGTTCAAGCATGGTTAGAGTGTTATCATGGGGCAGCCGGGTTGAAGCTACTGGAAGTTGTTGAATAATCAGTCGGCCGTTCTTTGATACAATTTTTCCTTCGGTTGCCTCGTTTTTATACTGTGTGCCGTCATAAAACACATAAAGGTCGAGATCGGATTTTTCTTTTTCTTTTCCTACGGTTCGTGAACCGAAAAAAGCAAATCCTTTTATCCAGGGTTTTTTTTCCTGTATAACGGGCAGGTTGTCCCGAAGCTTTTTGAAATACGCAAACGATTGCGAATGAGGAAGAAATCGTCTTCTAGACAAGGGATTTTCCGTCTGATCGGTCATATGATATATAGCTATTCTAATTTATTTTACCGTTACGCTTTTAGCCAAATTTCTCGGTTTGTCGGGATCGGTTCCTCTGCCAACACCCAGATAATATCCCAATAGTTGACCTACGATTACGTTTGGAAATACAGTGAGATTTCCCACATACGGAGTTTTTATGTGCATATTAAACTCTGCAGAGTTCATCGGACCAACACCGATAATATATCCTCCCCGGGCTTTAAGCTCTGCCGCACTGGAAAATAATTCATTTTTTACCGAATCGTTGCTGAAAAGAGCAAAACAGACTGTTCCTTTTTGAATGAGGGTTATTACTCCGTGTTTTAGCTCGCCGGCGGCAAAGGGTTCGGCATGCACATAACTTGATTCTTTAATTTTTAATGCAAATTCTAAACCGGCGGCGTAATTAAGATGTTTTCCTACAATATACATATCTTCATGATCAATAAGCAGTTTTGCCAGATTTATTATTGAAGTGAGGGTTGTATCGTTAAGCCATTCTTTTAATATTGCACAGAGATGCTCTACGTGATTTTTAGCTTTTTCGTATGATGTATCCGCGAATCGAATGCTGCTGTTCTTTGCCGAAGCGGTTTGAGTCAACAGATACAGGGTAGCCAACTGTGACGTAAACGCCTTGGTTGAAACCACTGCGATTTCAGGACCAGCCCCGACAGGAAGAACCGTATCTGAAAGCCGTTCAAGGGTTGACCCTCTCGCATTCACAACGGCAACGATATGTGCCCCTTGTTTTTTTGCCGCGCGGGCTGCGATTATTGTATCGGCTGTTTCCCCGCTTTGAGAAATGGCGAAGAATAGAGTTTTCGGGCCGCAAAATTGTGCAAACGGCAAAAATTCATATGCTCCGTACACCTGTGCGTCTATACCCGTCTCGGAAAAAAAATATTTGGCGGCAAGAGCGCAGTACGATGCGGTTCCGCAGGCGGACAGTACGACTTTGTAACCATTTTTTATCATTTTCGCCAAGTCAAGGATCTCCTTTTTATTTATCAGCGTTGTTTTGAGAATTGTTTTTTTCTGCTCCATGATTTCCTTGAGCATAAAATGCGAATAGCCTGATTTTTCCGCACCTTCGACTTTCCAGTCGAGTATTTGAGGAACAAGAGGTTGTTTCAATTTAGAAGAGAGCTTATAAAGATCTATTCCCTTTGAAGACAAAACCGCGGCTTCCCCATCCATGAGAAAATATACTTTATTTGTATATTTAAGGAAGGCCGGTACATCAGAACCAAGATAATATGTATCGTTACCCAAGCCAACGACAAGCGGCGAGCCGTTCCTGCAGGCGATAATGGTTTGGCTTCGTACATCGAGCACGGCTATTGCATTTGATCCGACCAGGGTATTAAATGTGTTAAAAACCGCTTCAACAATAGGTTGATCTTTTGTTTTTTCTTCTATAAGATGTGCTATGACTTCGGTATCGGTTTCGGATATAAAGACGTGCTTTTTATTCATGAGCTCCGTTTTTATCGTCTGATAGTTCTCGACAATTCCGTTGTGAATAACCGCAATGGTTTTTGAGCAATCAAGATGCGGATGTGCGTTATTGTTGGTGACACCGCCGTGAGTAGCCCAGCGGGTATGCCCGATTGCAGTATTTCCTTGGGGTAAAGTTGTCTGAGCCTCACCAATTTTTCCTATATGTTTCTCGACCTCGATTTTTTTCCGATTTTTAGGTTCCAATGCAATACCCCATGAATCATATCCGCGGTATTCAAGTTTTTTTAATCCTGCAAGGACGGTTTGAGCCGCGTGATCCGTATGATCGTTTACTACTCCAAATATTCCGCACATATAAATATATTGTTTGAAACTCAACAGTTGTTTGAAATAAACATTGAGTTCAAATTAATAATGAAGCTCTATACGCTCCGAAATTATTCCCGGATGCAAGAAGGAATCGCGCATGTCTCTTTTTATTGCCGGATTGCTCCGGGTTTTTAAGCGACATTTCAGGCCGACGATTGCAGCCTGAGGGTTTCCGCAGATATGCCCCCGACCTGAGTCGGAGTTTCGAATTACCCTCTCCTCGTTTCCCCTGCCAAAGGCGGGGGACCACACGCTCTTGTTTATAACCCTTCCTTGTAATGAGCTTTTAATATCGTACAAAAAAATGTCCTGAAAGTCAATAATGCGGTTATTTATGGTTTACCAAAAATTCGATAATGTCGGTGATGGTAACGATACCTAAAATACCTTCTTCTTGGTTCATTACGACTGCGGCATGAATATTTTTTTCTCTCATCATGATAAGCACTTTATCTGTGGGCGTATTGTTGTTGACGTAAAGAATCTCCCGTATCCATGGTGTTTCGTTCAACCGAAGTTTATCGTTGCCGTTTTCCGAAAACCTAAGAATGTCGGAAAGATTGATAAATCCCACTATAACGTTTTTTGAAAAATATACGGGATAACGGTTAAATGTGTGTTTGTTTTGCGCAATGCTTTTTTTTATTTCCGCAAACGTTGACATATGCGAAAAACAGACGAGCTTTGTTTTCGGAATCATAAACTTTGATACCGGTATGCGCTGAAGAGCAAATATATTTGAAAGCAATCTGGCCTGATGTCCCGGTATCAAATGATTTTTTCCGGATTCTTTAAGAATAATTTTTATTTCTTCCTGGCTGTAATCCATCGGCTGTTCCGACAAAGGCTGTAATTTTAAAACCCTGAGAAAGAGCGAGGATACCATATTGGTGATAAATATGAACGGCAACATGACGAAAACGAAAAGATTCAAGGGAATTATTAGAAGCCGTGATATGAAATCCGCTTTTTGCAGCGCAATTGTTTTTGGAATTATTTCCCCGAGAATCATTTGGATAAACGAAAGCAGTAAAATGGTAAGTACAATTGCAAAAGATCTGTCCAGTAATAGATTCGTCTGAAGTCTGAGATACGAAAGCATAAGAATGACGGGTTTCTCAATAATCGGTTCGCCGAATATTCCTAAAAGTATATTACATACGGTGCTTCCGAGTTGTGTGGCGGATATAATAAGGTAGAGGTTTTCCAGGGCTTTTCTTACCGGGCCGTATCCCAGTATTTTTTGTTTTACGAATTGATCTATTTTTGTTTTTCTGAGAGTCAGGAGAGAGTATTCCGCTGCAACAAAAAATCCGTTAAGGGCGATAAGTCCTGCGATCAATAGTATACTGACATATATATTTGTCATTTTAGTTGCATACTAATGATATACTGATACAGATATTATACAAGTTATAAAACCAGATTTCATTACGTAATGAATAAATTCAATATTCAAATTCCATTATTGCACGGAAACTGGGTTGATTTGGTATTTTTCGTACTTCTTGCCTATTTTGTCCTGTCTAACAGCGGCTTTATCGATAATTTTCTGGAAATGGGAGGTTTTGTTTTTTCGTTGTTTTTTTCGTACAAAACCTATGATTTTTTCGGAAATCTTCTGGCCGTAAATTTTTCGATTCCACAGGGATTCGCAAATGCGTTGGGTTTCTTCGTTTCGTGGTTTGTAGCGGAAATCGCGATGTTTCTTGTAATAGGATTGCTACTGAAATCCATGCTTATTTCACTGCGAAGGAATAAATGGAATAGACTGCTTGGATTTATCCCTGCGGTTTTTCAGGCGCTTATCATGTATCTTTTTTTTGTCAGTCTGCTTTTCGCATTGCCTGTTAAAGGGCAGATTAAACAGGATTTATTGAATTCCCGTACGGGTCCTTTTTTTGTCAGTCTGTCACAGAGATTCGAAAAAGGGATAAAAAACGTGTTCGGCAAAGCGATAGACGAGAGTTTGAATTTTCTTACCGTTGAACCGCATTCCAATGAAAGCCTGGATCTTGGATTCAAGCTGAAAAACAGCCAGTTGAAACCCGATCAGACTTCCGAACAGATTATGTTCGGATTGGTCAATAGAGAGAGAACATCAAGGGGAATTCCGGCGCTGTCGTGGGACAGCAAACTCAACATACTCGCCAGATCTTACGGTGACGTAATGTTTGAAAACGGATTTTTTGCCCACACTTCGGCGGTAGATGGTTCTACACCGGCAGAGCGGGCGGATAAAGCCGGAATTTCGTATATGGTGATCGGCGAAAATCTTGCGTTTGCGCCCGATGTATATGTGGCGCATCAGGGATTAATGAATTCTCCAGGACACCGTGCAAATATTCTTTCGAAGGATTATCACCGTGTCGGCATAGGGGTGATTGACGGCGGGGTATACGGAAAAATGTTCGTGCAGGAGTTCACTAATTAAAACAAGCCGATTTGTGTATTGTCCGACTTGGAATGTTTGGATTTATCTTTTTTATTGACTGTCTTTGAAGCTTTTTTTTCATTGAACAGTCTGGCGATAAGCGAGTACATTTCGTATTTCGAAAGAAGTTTTTTCAGGCGAATGTCAAATCCGCGGAATTCCGTCCGTTTCGGGTCAAACTTCAGGGGCACATCTCTCAGGATGGTTGCGAGCTTATGGGAGAGTACTATATGTTTTTTGTGCGTTTTGAGGATATCCTGAATCTTCGGATCAAGTTCCTTCAGATGATCTAGCAGATTGTCTACCGATCCGTAGGCGTTGAGAAGTTTTGCCGCGGTTTTCGGACCTATTCCCTTGGCTCCTTTGTAATTATCTGATGCGTCACCCATGAGCGCCTTTAAATCCGGGATTTGGTCGGGAGAAATTCCGAATTTATTTTTTATCTCCGACGCATCATAAATTTTTTCTTTTCCGAATCCGAGTTGAGGAGTAAGCACGAACACATGGTTGTCAACAAGCTGCATAATATCCCTGTCGCCCGTAAGAATGAGCACTTTGCTTGTATCTGTTTCAAGTTGTCTGCTGACGGTTCCTATTACGTCGTCGGCTTCATATCCTTCCTTTTCCAGATGAACAATGCCCGCGGCGTCCAACGCTTCCTTGACAATGGGAAACTGTTCGGATAAGAGGTTTTCCATCTTCGGCCTGTGGGATTGATATTCCGAATACATTTTTTTCCTGAATGTGGGAACAGGCGTGTCAAAACAGACAACAACGCGATCCGGCTGATAATCCACAAAAGACTTGTGAAGGGTCGACAAGAAACCGTAGACAGCGTTTGTTGCTATTCCTGACCTGGTTTTAAAAAGAGGAAGCGCATGATACGCTCTGTGCATGAGCGCGTTTCCGTCAATAAGAAGAACGGTATTCATGTATGTTACGGAGCTTTTAACAGTGCCTTTTTTTCCTTGGGCCCCACAATTTTTTCAAAATCCTGCTGATCGAGACTTTCCTGTTTGATGAGGGCCTCCGCGACTTTATCGAGATATTTTCTTTTTTCCTTGATGGTTTTTACCGCAGTAGCATAACATGACGTAATAATTGTTTTTACTTCTTCATCTATTTTGGACAGCATGGTCTGGGAAATGTCGTTGTGTTCCCAATACGATTTGCCCCATTCGGTTACGTCCATGGATGGACCGTAATTGATCGGACCGAGGCTGCTCATCCCGTAATCAATCACCATGGATCTGGCAATACGCGTAGCCTGATCAAAATCATTAGCCGCGCCCGTCGTAATTTCACCGAACACCATCTCCTCAGAAGCTCTTCCCCCCATCATGACCGAAATTTCCTCGAGGAGGTGCGTACGCGTTTCGTGGAGTTTGTCCTTGGCCGGCGGAATCAGGGTATATCCTAATGCCATTCCCCGCGAAACAATGGAGATCCTGTGAACGGGATCGGTGTGTGTAAGGAAGTGGGAAACTATGGCGTGTCCGGCCTCGTGGAATGCAGTAAGCTTTCTGTCGGTATCCGACTGTAAGCGTTTTTTTTCCGGGCCGAGCTTGACCTTGGTTGCCGCTTCTTCGATTTCATCCATGCTTATCTTATCCTTGGATGCTCGTGCAGCCTCAATCGCGGACTCGTTCAGCATGTTTTCAAGGTCTGCTCCGGAAAATCCTACGGTTCTTTTTGCCACCTGTTCCCAATCTACGTCCGGTGCGAACGGTTTGCCTTTTGCGTGGATCGCAATGATTGCCTTTCTTCCTTCGGCGTCGGGATAATCAACGAGAATCCGTCGGTCAAATCTGCCGGGTCTGAGGAGGGCCGTATCGAGGAGATCCCCTCTGTTGGTTGCCGCCATGACGATTACCTGTTCATTCGGATTAAAGCCGTCCATTTCCACCAGAATTTGATTGAGGGTTTGTTCGCGTTCGTCATGGGATGGCATGACGCCTGTAGAACGCGCTCTTCCGATTGCGTCGATTTCATCGATAAAAATTATCGCGGGCGCACTTTTTTTTGCCGTCATGAACAGATCGCGCTGT